>JBEKNX010000095.1:0-12232 GCA_049522375.1 Acidimicrobiales bacterium
GCCAACCTCTAACCCACGCGCCGTTGACACCCCGTTATGCGCAGCGCTCCGCCGTCGACCCCGCACCCAGCGGGCACTACACGCCAACGCTGCGCATAACCCAACGCTGCTCATATGGAGGGTTATGTTCAGCTGAACATAACCCACCCTGAGGCAGCCGTAATCGGCATGTTCGCTAGGCTCGACCTCGTAGGGAGGACCGATCTAGAGGACCGTACCCGGGCCATATGTCTGGCATTTCCCGGAGTGACGGAGCGTCGAAGCCATGGAGCTCCGGGTTTCTTCGCCGGCAAGCAGTTCGTGATGTTGTGGCCCCGCGGCCACCACGACCACGACTTCCCACACATGTGGTGCGCTGCCCCACCAGGAGCCCAAGACGAGCTCGTCACGACAGAACCCGACCGGTTCTTCCGACCACCGTACGTGGGAGGGCGTGGCTGGATCGGGATCCGACTGGATGGTGACGTGGACTGGGGCGAGCTGACCGCGCTCTGCGAGGACGCTTTCCGAGCCGTCGCAACCAAAAAGCTGGTCGCCGAACTGGATCGGGCGCATGGCTGACCCGATTCGCTAATGACGTGCCTGAACGAACCGCATCGGCGTCCGAGAAGTGCTGCTCTGCGCTGTCGCGGGCCCGGGGATGACCGGATTCTCGAGCATATTCTCTGGTAGCTGCATGTGGGCCCCGATCATCCGTGCGGGCCGCCGGCCGCAACAACCGGCGTTGGGTCGCGGGACGTAGTGTGACGGTATGACTCGTCTCGGTTACCAGATCCCAAACTTCACCTACCCCGGCGCGAGTCCGGCTGACCTGTTCCCCATGGTCGTGCGCCAAGCCCGGGCGGCCGAGGCCTCAGGCTTCGACACCGTGCTGGTCATGGACCACTTCTACCAGCTACCGGGGCTCGGGCCCCCCGATAACGAAATGCTCGAGTGCTACACCCTCCTGTCAGCGTTGGCCCAGCACACCGAGCGAGTCCGGCTCTCCGCTCTGGTCACGGGCAACACCTACCGCAACCCGCGTTGCTGGCCAAGGAAGTGACAACGCTCGACCACGTCTCGGGCGGCCGGGCGCAGCTCGGCATCGGCGCCGGCTGGTTCCAGCTCGAGCACGACAGCCTCGGCTTCGAGTTCGGGACGTTCAGCGACCGCTTCTCCAAACTGGAGGAGGCTCTGCAGATCATCCGAGGGATGCTCGCTGGCAGCCGTCCTAGCGTCGACGGCCGCTGGTACCGGGTCGACGGTGCCATCAACTCGCCCGCCCCGCTTTCGAAGATCCCCATCATGATCGGCGGTAGCGGGGAGAAGAAGACTCTCCGGCTGGTGGCTCTTTACGCCGACGAGTCGAACCTCATCTGCCAGTCGAGCGAGGTGACCCGCAAGCTCGACGCCTTGGCTGGGCACTGCGACTCGGTCGGGCGGGACCGGTCCGAAATCCTCGTGAGCCTCCTGGCCAGCTGCTGCATAGCCCCGACCCACGAGCAGGCCGTCGCCGAGACCGACGCCTACCTCGCCGCCAGGGGGATCGACGTGTCTTCGCTGAGCGAGGCCGAAGCCGACCAGATCCGCTCCCAGATAGTCCTCGGCGACCCCGACGAGGTAGGAGAGATCTTCTCCAGCCGGAAGATCGACGGGGTAGACGGCTTCACTGTCAACTCCCCCGCCAACGGCCACATCGAAGGTCGGGTCGAGCTCCTCGGCCAGGTACTGCGGAAAGTCGTCGATATCTAGAAACAAGCTCCTCAGTACCCACCGCCCGTCCGACAAAAAATCCGAAACCCCCCACGCCCGAGAAGTGATGGGATGAAGGAGCGCTTAGCGGCTCCCGCGTGACGGGCCCGGTGGTGGGCCAACGCCGCGGGCTGGAGGCAGTGATCCGTCTCGTCGGCGCTGTCCTGGGCGATCAGCACAACGAGTGGGTCATCGCCCGCCGCTACCTGACCGACACATCGATGGCGCAACTCCACCCGTCACGACAGACGGATCCCGTTCACGTCGTCGAGCTGGCTCCTGGAGCCTGAACCATGCCGAGCAGGACGCCAACCAACCACGCCACGCCACACCACGGGACTCCAACACGATGATCCTCCCCAAAGATCGCGGACCCCGCTTCATCACCATCCGCCGTGGGGGGACCCTTACGGAATGCGATCATCGCCTCCTGGCTTTGTGGGCTGCCGGGTGCGCGGAGCACGTTCTGCACGTCTTCGAGTCGGCGCAGCCCTCGGACCCGCGGCCCCGCGAGGCGGCTGCGGGAGGGTTAGGTCTGCGGGAGGGGAGGGGAGGGCGCCGGGAGCGACAGTGGCCCGGTGTGGACCGAGCCACCGTCACCGCTGCCAAGCTAGCCGGGAGGGGAGGTGGCTCAGGGGCCTCCCCTGCTCGGGACGGTAGCCGGTCGGGACCGAGCTAGGAGGACGTTGGCCTTTGGGCTAAGACTCGACGAGGATGACCAGGGTCTCAGGTAGCACGCCGTCGTGGGCCATGGCCGCGGCCGCACCCTCGGACTGCATGGCGGCGTTGAAGGCGTCCATGTCGGCCACGTCCATAATCAGCGCGACGTGGTCCGGGTTCTTTGGGTCTGTGAAGGTGCGGATGTTGGTGACACCCAGGGGACCGAAGAACTCTTCCCTCTTGGGTGACGCAAGCCAGTGAGCGCGGTCCTTCACGTCGTGGTGGCCAAGGATCGTGGGCATGGTGCCTCCTAGTCATCCTCGGGCGGCGGCGCCGCCGAGTATGGCGACCCTATCGCCCAGGCACCGGCTCACGGCCTAGGAGCTGGTGCCAGCCCGCGAGGCGATCGAGCAGGTTCGGGCATGGGCGTGCGGCGACCTACAACCACAACCGGGCCCGGACCTATGGCCGCGGTCATGGCAGGTCGGGGACAATCGGCTCGCGTGATCTCGGTGGCCGCGTGCCGGAGGCCGCTGGTCGGCTGGAGAACTGCTTCCGACCTCGGGGCCGGTCACAGGGGCGATGGTTCGCTCAGCTCGACGTCGATCTCAACGGCGATGCTGTCCTGAGCCGATCGGGACATGGGCCTGGATCGCCCTAAACCCAGGCCGCCGGGCTGGCTCAGCAGATCCTCAGACGCCCAAGAAAACCAATTATGCGCTCCCCGGGAACCCCTTACGTGTCAAGGCAAATCAGCACCGAACGACGTTACGCGAACGCCCTCCTGGTGCCGAGTGAGCCCCCATAATGTCCGCGCGGGACGACCCACCGGCGTGCTCGGCAGGACGGGCTACGCGCCTCCGGCGCTGTCTCCAGCTGGCCCTGAAGGCGAGGCGACGTCCCATCCCCCGTGGTGCCACATCCACGAGTGGGCATAGCGGTCCACGAAAGGCAGCTCGTACCAGGCTCGGACAACGGCTGGTACACGGTCCAGGCGAGGCCGGCCACCGCCCGGTGGCGTCCAGTCCCACATCGGCAGCACCCCGGGGGGGACTTCCCAGCCTCCAGGCGAGGGCACGCTCCCAGTTGGCTCCTGCGTGTTCCTAGACGGCCCTCCATGGCGGGAAAGGCCAGCCTGGTTTGGGCTGCACGACCAACCTCCATGACTGTGGCCCCTTCGGAGCACCACCGACCCTCCGACCAGCGCACCTCCGATTAGGAGGGAGGCCCGCCACCTTGCCTTTGTTACGCCGCGCACCGCCGCGCCCCACACGAGGGCGCGCCCCGCCGTGACCAGGACTGGACGTCCGCCCCATCGTGCCAGTGGGCGTGTGCGGTAGCCCCCGCGAGGAGGCCGGTGCCGCCACGGGGGCTGAGCCCCGTCCGCGATAAGCGGTCTGTGCCCGACAGCCGCGTCCTTCGCCGCTTCTAGGCCCGCTCTGCGTACCTCTGCCAAGCTGACTCCGAGGCCGGCTAAGGCTTGCGCCCCAGCACTGTCGGGCAGGCCGGCCACGCCCAAGAGCAGGTGCTCTGTACCGATGTGGCTGTGCCCCAGCTGGTCAGCCTCGCGCAACGCCAGCTCGAGCACCTGCTTGGCATCGGCCGTGAAGGCGCCGTTCGCCTCCATTGGTCGTGACCCAGGGCGCACGCCCCCTCTTAGCTGCTGGCGCAGGGCCTCCGCGTCGGCCCCCGCGGCTACAAGAGCCGAGGCGGCGATCCCTTCGGCGCGCGCCAAGCCGACCAGGATGTGCTCGCTCCCGACGAAGTCCTGGCCAAGGAGACGCCCTTCTTCCTGGGCCAGGACCAGGGCCCTGCGGGCTCTCGGCGTGTATCTCTCGAACATCCCAGCCAAGAGCTTCCCACGCCACGAGACGACCCAACCCAAGCGGCCCGCACGGTCGAGGCCCTCACCGGCCGACCCAGCCCGGCCCGCCAGGGCAGCTACCGCGAACGCCGCAAACAGATGCTCTTGGGATCCCGACTACCAGTACCGACCCGAGCCCGCGGCCGAGCCGACGACGCAACCGCGGCGAACTGACTCGGTCTAGGCGGCCGGTTGGTGGTCGGCCTGGCCGAGCTGTATAGGCGCCCGCCGTCCGTCGTCGTCGAACACCGCGACCAGCTCTAGCCGCCCACCGAGGGCATCGAGGTACTGGCGCATGGTAGATACCCGCAGCTCACAACCTAACGGGACCCGCCCCAACCGCCCGAGACGCCTGTCGGGGAGGATTCAGACCACCGAGGGGAGCGTCAACACGTTGAGCCCGGGCGCCAGGTTTGGAGCATTCGCCAACCGCCGATCACCCGTGACCAGGTCCGCGTTGAGCCGAACAGCCAGCACCACGTACAGGGCGTCGGCAATCACCAGGTTATGACGGTATGTCCAGGCTTCTTCCAGCAGAGACGTGAGCGGATATCGGTAGCCCGGCCAACGAACGAGCCGGCTCAAAGCGGCCGCGGCTTGGTCCCTCGTGAGCTTGCCGGACAGCTCCCAACGCCGCCAAGCGCTCGCCTCGTGCTGTCTTGGCGACGATTTCAGCGCCCGCCGACGCGTCGACCACGACGACGCCAGCAGCGGACAGGCTCAGACCTCACCGGCGGAGCGAGCGTCGGCCAGCGTCTCAGCAGCACTCACGTCCATCTCAATGGCGGGTAAGTCGTCCCATTCGGCGTTCCAGGCCGCCCAAACCTCGAGGCGCTCCTCTTCAGTCAGGCCGTCGTCAATGGGAGTCAAAACCAGCCCCCGAAGATCGTCGGAACGTCTGGCCACCTAGTTACCGTACCGCAGCCGAGCATGGATGGAGCTCTGAGGCTCCCCGGGAGGCAGCCCAGCGATTGCTCAACGAATCGGGCCCCGGGGCCGTCAGCCAGGTCTTTCGGGTGATCGCCGGCCCCGCCAACACCACGTGGTGCGCCACCTCGGCCCCTGGCGGGCGAAGGCCCGGCCCCTCGGTTCGGCCAGTCCCAGCGCTGGTTAGTCGAAGCGGCGGCGGCCGCCACGGCGCTTCGTTCGGCGCTCGAGCGAGATCACGTGAGCACCCGTTGCTGGTGGAGGTTGGCTTGGGCGAATGTCACGAGTTGGCCCGCGTCCTCATCCCAGAGCTTGAACTTGACGGCACGAAGACCGCCTCGGACTGAGACCGTCGGGACGCCGGCGAAGATCGCGCTGGCGTCGTGGGCGCGCTGCAAGTTGTAGTTCGGGATCCGCGGGTTGAGGTGATGGACGTGATGCAGACCGATGTTGCCCGTGAAGAACTGCAGCAGCTTCGGGAGCTTCAGATATGAGCTGCCACGCAGCGCGGCCTCGGCATAGCTCCACTCACCCCGGCGCTGCCAGTAGGCGTCCTCAAACTGGTGCTGGACGTAGAACAGCCAGATGCCGACCGACCCTGCCAACAACCCCGCTGGCGCCCACACGATCAGGAAGTCCTCCCAGCCGATCAGCCAGCACACCGCTCCGACGATGACCACCAACGCAGCGTTGGTCCCGAGCACGCTGTTGCGTATCCGCGGTTGTGTGCCGCGGGCCGCGAGCCGCGGTTCGATGATCATCGCGAACACGGGCCCGAGCCCGAACATCACTACCGGATGACGAAACAACCGGTAGGCAAGCCGACCGCGCCATGAACGAGCCTGGTACTCGGCGACCGTCAATGTCTCGACATCCCCTACGCCGCGGCGGTCGAGATCCCCTGAGGTCGCGTGGTGCCCGATGTGCTCGTGGCGCCATGGCCGAAAAGGCGTGAGCACGAGCAGCCCGAGGACCGTGCCGACCCAGCTGTTCGCTCGCTTGGACGGAAGCAGCGAGCCGTGCACGCAGTCGTGGAACACGACGAACACCCGGACCAGGAACCCGGCGGTCGGGATCACGAGCGCAACCACAAGCAAAGGGGAGGCGCGCAGCATCAGGTACATCACCACGCACAGCGCCAGGTACGCCCCAGCGGAGCTGGCTATGTCGAGCAATCCGCGTCCAATACGAGGCTGGGTGTAAGCGGACAACGCCTCATGCGACGGCGAACGGCTCGATGTGAGCGTCACTGCAGGCTCCAATACAAACGGTCAACGATGCGGATGAGGTCCACCTTAGGCGCCACCTTGAAGGTCAAGGAGACGACCCTTTACACCCCGGCTCGGGCTGGCCGGGCCGGCACCGCTAGGGGCCCCCGTTGCTCTGACTGCCCACCCGTGCTCGCACGCCCTGTGCCGGGATCAGTTGACGGGCGAAACGAACTCGGGTTGGTCGAGCAGGTGCTCGTTCACCAGGACATTTGCAGCCAACAGATGCCACTTCACGCCAGGGCGTGCCGCAGCGTTCGCGCGCGTATCGCGCACGTGGGTCTCGCCGTCGGCTAACCGCATCGGCACTAATAGGCCGTTGTCGCTGCCAGCGGCCGCCGATCCCGGCAACTAAGGCGCCAGCGACCAGAAGCTACCGACGGGTGTGACGCCATCGACCTTCACGGGCAAACGGACCGAGCTGGACATAGACGCCAAGCGGCGGCTCGTGCGGGCACTGGTTGAGGCACCGATGTGATACCAGCCTCCCGGGGCCGGGGAGGGCGGCCGCTGTTAAAGGTGCCGACGCGATCGTCACGGCAAGTGGGGGACGAGCGACTGCATCGCGGCTTCTCCAGGTCGCACTTTCGGGGGCTCAGGCTGGAGAAGCCCATAAAAAAGCAGGCAAGTGGGCGATTAGCGTGACCAGGACCAAGAGCGAGAGGTGGACGGTACCCGTGAACCAAGAGACGACCCATATCCAAGTAGCCCGCTACGAGGTCGACTTCGAAGGCGATGCCCGGTCGCTGGTCTACACGTTCGGCGGGGCGGCGCCGGTGGCGTCGCTGCACCCGCCCTGCGTGCTCGAGACGTCGACACTGGATTGTTACGCCGGGCGGGTCACCAGCGTCGAGCACCTGCCTAGCCAACGCTGCGACCCACGCCTGTTGAACCCTCAAACGGGGCCGTTCTACGTCGAAGGCGCCGAGCCCGGTGACACCCTCGCCGTGCACTTCGCCCAGATCGAGCCCCATTTCGCTTGGGGGGTGAGTTCGACCGTTCCGTTCTTCGGTTCCCTGACGGCGACGCCTATGACCGCCATGCTGCACGCCCCCCTGCCCGAGCTCACGTGGATCTACGAGATCGACCTCAAGGCCCGCGTCGTCCGCTACCAGGCCCGGGAACGCACGGGCGTCAGCGTGGACCTGCCCCTCGACCCCATGCACGGTACGGTGGGAGTAGCGCCCGCCCTCGGCGAGGCCCGTTCGGCGCTCACCCCGGGCCCGTGGGGCGGCAACATGGACACCCCCGAGATGCGAGCGGGCACGACCTGCTACCTGGGGGTCAACGTCGAGGGCGCGTTGTGGAGCCTCGGCGACGGCCATGCCCGTCAGGGAGAGGGCGAGACCTGTGGCGTGGCGGTCGAGACGGCGATGGACTCGGTGGTGGCCCTGGAACTGCTGAAGGCCACGGCCGCGCCCTGGCCCCGGCTCGAGGACGACACCTACCTCATGACGACGGGCTCGGCTCGGCCCCTCGAGGACGCCTTCCGCATCGCCCACCAGCAGATGGTGCACTGGGTCTCGGAGCTGTGCGGCCTGACGACCATGGACGCGTACCAGCTCGTCTCCCAGGTTGCGCTGAGCCCCGTCGCCAACGTCGTGGACACCAACTACACGGTCGTCGCCAAGGTGCCGAAGGCGTACCTGCCGGCGCCAACGCCGGCCATGGGCGGCGTGCACGCCCGGCTCCGGCGCCGCGCCCAGGACTACCTGCGAAGCCGCTGAGAGCGTCAATGCCTACCGTTAGCGGGGCTCGCCTCATGAACCGGCCAGTGCCGCAGCGCTTGGCGTCCAGGCGGTACTGGACGGTGGGGGGACCATAAACGCTGGCGCCGAGGCCACGTTGATGCACAGCGCATGCGTGCATGTCGACGCCTAACGACCGGCCACACCGACCGGCTGTGGACGTCGGAAATGGAGCGTACATTCGGGTCGGTGACCGCGAGGCGATGGCTGCTGTGCGCGCAAGAAATGGCGAGACCTGCCGGCCGGGCCAGGGCCCACGTGGTTCCAGTGGGCAGTCTGCACGCCGCCCCAAGCCGCGCTCTCCCTTAGAGCGTTCCCTCTGTTAGAGACTCGCCCTGACGCGCCAGCACGTCCGAGAGCTTGACCAGTTCTGGCGAACAGGGCTCGCCAGGTGGGGACAACCAAGTGCAGACTACATTCGCCTCCTCCAGCACGGTCCGGGCTTCCTCTCGGCGGCCTAGACGGCTAAGCAGGCTGATTTTGTTGTTCAACGCAACCACCAAGTGGAACCCGGCCCCTGGCTGGTCATGTGCCAGGGGGCGCAGGATCCCGATCGCTTCGTCCAGGGCCGTCAAGGCCTCTTCTGGCTGGGCCAGACGGTCCGCGATCTCTGCTTTTTTGATTAGGTGCAGCGCGGCGTCCCGGGCGGCCATGGGGAGGGCAGGGGCGTGCCGGCGGGCTATATCGAGCCCCTCGTCCAGAGCGACCAACGCCTCGCTAAGTCGGCCTAGATCTTCCAAACGGCAAGACTGGTTGAACAGCGCTCGGCAGAGCTCGACGGTAAAGGCCTCTGGGCTGGCTGATACCAGCTGGCGGCGGAAAATGACCGACTTGGTTATCGAGCCGAGTGCCTCTTCGGGGCGGCCAAGGCGAGCCAATAGCCGCGACTGGTCGTCTAGGGCACGAGCCAGATGCGGACGGAAAAAGGTCTGATTAGCCTCGGCAAGTGGCTCGAACAGCGAGATGGCCTCGGCCAGCGCGCCGAGCGCGTCGTCAACCTGTTCAAGTGCCTCCAGCACCTTGCCCCGGTTCACCAAGGCGAAACTCAGGGCCGCGCCAAAGCGGTGGTCCTTGGCCACTTGCGCCCGGAAGAGGACCACGGCCTCCTCCGAGACCCGAGCTGCCTCTGGCGTCCGTCCTGCCTTGGTGAGCAGCGACGTGAGATCGACCAGAGCCATGGCCATGGGCATGGCCGTGCCCTCGGGCCCACCGGTGCCTTCGTTGGCCATGCTCCGTCGGATGATCAGAGCTTCACCACCGGCGGCTATGGCGTCGTCGGCGCGCCCGAGGGCGCTAAGACATTTAGCCTGTTCACTCAAAAGGGTTGCCAGCTGGGCCTGGTATAGCCCGGGCAGCGCCACTACCACCTCTCGAGCCAGGTCCACTGCTTCTGTGGCCGCGTCGGCCGCTTCGGCGAGACTCCCCAAGGCTCTGAGCAAACCGGCTCGTTTGCCGGTAAAGCTGGCCCGGTGCGCGGCGCCATTTGGCCAGTCCTGGTTGGCCATGCTCCGGCAACTATAGATAGCAGAGTCGACCGTGTTGACGGCGGCCAGGAGATCCCCGGACTCAGACTGGCACGAGCTCAGGTGCCGAAAGGCCTTGACCGTGTCTTCGTTGAAGATCCTTGGGGATATCATGGCCAGTTCTACATATTGCCCGACTGCTTTCGTGGCCAAGGCGATGGCGGCGTCGAAGTGGCCGGCCGACAGCTCCCCATGGGACTGGGCGAGTAATGAGGCGGCCTGAGCGGACTGCGTGTTTACTGCTTTAACCGAGGGCAGGTGGGCGCGGACCGTCTCCATGGACGGCCACCAGCTCGGGGCCGGGCCCGGGGTGCTCGGTGCTGTTAGGTCTAGTGGAAGACCGGCAGCGTCCACGTTCGCGGTCGGCTTGGGGCGCCCGAAATGCACTCCGAACCGCTCTCCGATGTTCAATTCACTTCACTCCTTACTACCTTGTGCTCCACGCCGGTCCTCCTCAGGAACGGCGGTTCCCGCGCCGGGCTCGGGATGTCCCGAGTACCGTGGTAGAGGCTTGGCCGCAGTCTTTCTCAGGTTCTCCTGGCAGGACGTGCCTGGTAACCGCTTGAGCGGCATAGCCGGCCCCGGGCGTGAGAGTTGTCACTCCTATCGCCATCGGCCAGCCAGGACGGGCGCCTGAAGCCCGACCGGACCGGCCTTCCCCGACTTCTGGCATTGCCGCTGCTCCTTCTCCCGCTGAGCCCGGCCCAGTAGGGCTGCGGCCCACATCTTCACCCACTTTGTTACGCAGCGCCTTGGGTACCCGCTGAGCTGGTGGCGCTTGGCGACGGACGCGCTGAGAGGGCGGCTCGGGCGACGTCGGAAAGCATGGCGTCGGTCAGGTCGTCGGCGCGGAGCGCGGGCAGGTCGGACCGCCCGGCCAGGCTGGCCACCCACGAGGTGGGCTCGTCGCCCACCCAGGGCCGGGCGCGTTCGCACCACTCGGCCGTCATCTCGGCGACCGAGCGGTGAGCCTTCTTCAGCCGCGTCTCCCGCCACGCCGCCCGGTGCATGACGCCGAGCTCGTCACTGGTGGGTGCCCGGCCTCGGGCCGCCTGGAACCCGGCTGCTTTTTCGGCGATGACGGCCTCGATGGCCAGGGTCCGCCGGGAGAACTCGGCCACCAGGTCGGGGGCCACGTCCTCGACTTCGCGTTTGGCCACCCGCCCGGCGATGGCCTTGGTCTCTCGCCACGCCACCCCGAAGCGCTCCGTCATGAGGTCCTCGACCAAGCCCACATGGCGCTCGGACAGGGCCACCACGAAGGGGTGCAGGGCTTTGCCGTCGAGCGTGCGCCACACCCCGTCCGAGGCTGTCTGGGCACGGTTCCAAACCACGGCATGGTGATGGAGCTGGGCATCGCCGGCGCGGCTCTCAAAGTGCAGCCACGTGCTGGCGACCACGCCCCGGACGCTTTCCTGGCGGGCGCCCTGGGCGCCGGTGCGGGTGAAAAAGACGTGGTCCTCGGCCCAGGAGATGACCTCACCCAGGGCGTCGGACATGACCTCTTCGATGCCATCCCTGGTGGCCTGGTCACCCATGGCCCACATAAGCGAGACGGATTTGGGCACGCTGAAGGTGAGGTCGTAGCCGGCCACCGGGGCGCGCTGGCCCATAGAGGGGAGCCGGCCCAGGGCCTGGCCGGTGACGGGGTCGGCCAGCTGGGCCAGCATCCGGTACAGCATCTCGGGATATACCACGTCGCCGGGCTTCACCGACCCTCGGCCGGGCCCCAGCCCGTCGAGCCCGCGGCCCAGGAACCGGCCCGGCGGTGTTCCCTTAGCGGCGTAGTAGGCGGCGGCGTCCGCCCCCAGCTCGGCCCCGCCGGCCACGCTGTCGGTCAGGTACTGCCAGGCGTTGCCGCCCATTTTGAGCGGCCGGCCCATCGTCAGCATCGAAGCGGTCACCACCGGTGGCGTCAGCGGCCCGCGTGTCGGGCCTCCTGTCTTCCGGGGCGGAGGTGGCGATTTTCTTGCCAGTGCCCAAAGTGCCTGGCTGCGGTCGGCACGGCCGCCTTCGATGGTCCGCACTGCTCATCGGGGCCCCGGCTCGCCGGGGCACCGTCACCAGTGCAAGACGTCCATCAGAAGGGTTTTGGTGTTCGGATCAGTTGATTGACCTGTGAAGAGCGAACCGGTCACGACCTTGTGCTCGACGAGGGAACGCTCCACGACTGCTTTGCTCGAAACTGCTTGAGCTGTAATCGCGTGTCCACAGCGCTGTCAACGGCCCTCGGGAAAGCGATCTGCAAAACACGCAGGTCACAATGGTCGTCAACGTGAACAACACGAGAGGTTGGCGCGCTACCGTTACCGCCTGTGATCGAGCTTCGTGCGACGAGATCAGGGGCAGGGCTCGGTGCGTTCTCGGGTAAGACACTTCGGGTGCCGGAGGCCCAGCAAGGGCGCTCCGCAAAAGTCGTCGCGAGTGGTGGCGAGCCAGGCGGCGACTGGTGGGCCACCGCCGAGCACCTCGCCGACGTGGCCCAAAGTGTCGTTGGCGTCGAATTGACGA
>JBEKNX010000096.1:0-18037 GCA_049522375.1 Acidimicrobiales bacterium
GACCTGGGTCATGCCGGAGAAGGCGTCCGAGTAGTTGGCGAAATGGAACGAGCTCGGGATGACCTGAGGCGGTTGAACGGATAGCTGGGTGTTCGACATCAACGAGCCGGCGACCATGTACAGCAACGGTGAGGCGAGCAACAACCCGCAAATAGTGGCGAAGAAGATCCTTATCCGCCGCGTGGTACGGGTCGAGATGCCACGTGGGCCTCGGCTCGAGCGCGTCATCGGTTGAGCAACTTCGACAAGAGGCGCAGGACGACCAGGATGCCGCCGACCAATGCGATCTGCAGGACCGACAGCGCCGCCGCGTAACCGAAGAGGCCGTAGCTGAAGCCGTTGACGAATATGTAATAGACCAGGGTCTGGGTGGCATAGATCGGGTCTCCCTTGGTGAGGATGTTGACCAGGTCGAACGAGCCGTTGGTGAACGAGAGAAGGGCAATGATGGCCACCAGGACAGTCATGTAGCGCACGCCCGGCCAGACGATGTAGCGCGCCCGGCGCAGCGGCCCGGCCCCATCGAGCGTGGCGGCCTCGATGACCGAATCGGGGATGCGCTGCAGGGCGGCCAGGTACAGGATCGAGGCGGTGGGCAGGCTCAACCAGACGGTGATGATGTCGAGGGCGGGGAGCGCCCAGGTCTGGCTGGCCAGCCAGTCCGGCGGCGTTACGCCGAAACGGGAGATCACGTAGTCGAGGACTCCGTAACCGGGGCCGTCCAGGAATATGTAGCGCCAGACGACGGCCGAGGCGGCGAAGGACATGGCCGCCGGTATGAGGTAGAGGGAGCGGACGACGCCGACAAATCGGAACTTGAAATTGATCAGCATGGCGAGCCCGAGGGAGATCACGATCGTCGGCACCACCCCGAAGACGATGAACTTGAGGGTGGTCTCGACGGCCTGCCAGACGAGGGGGTCGGCGAACATCTTGTGGTAGTTGGCCAGGCCGACCCACTTGGGGAACCCATTGGTTATGTCCCAGGTGGTGAAGCTGAGGGCCAGGCCGCCGACGATCGGTACGACGACGAAGACCGTGAACATCACCAGGTTGGGCCCGATCAGCAGGGCAGCGGCGCGACCGTCCCGACGTGAGGTGCGCGAGGGCAAGGGCGCGGCCACCATGCTGACTTTCGCCAGCGGTGGATTAGTCACCTGCGTCACAACAGATGAACCCCCAGCTTTCCAGTGACAATTGCGGTTTCCCTCGAAGCGGGAGCAGTTAGACGGTGAGCCGAATGATCAGACGGGGTGGGTAATGAGAACGGCCGGCTCAGCGCCGAGCCGGCCGTTCTCACATTCGTTGTCCAGTGGGGCAACGGTACCTGGTGCTAGCCGTTCAGGGCGTAAGCGGCGACCATCTCGGACTGGAGATTGGTGAAGGCCTTGGCGATGCTTTCGCCGCCCGTGGTGGCAGCCGTCACCGCGTTGGGGATGTCGGTGTTGGACAGGGTGAAGACCGTGCCCGGGGTCTGCGGCGCGATCGTGGCCGTGTTGGCGGCGATCACGTAGGCCTCACTGTTGGCCGGGCCACCGGACAGGGTCCGCCACAGGGCGGTCGGGCCGTTGAGCGACGCCACAGCGGGGACAACGCCGAACGTCTTCTCGGCGACGGCTTGGCCGGCGGCCGAGAAGAGGTACTTGAGGAAGGCGATGGCCAGTGGGTTGTGCAGGGCGCCGGGGGAGAGGCACCAGCCCAGGCTCCCGCCACCGGTCGGTACGACCTGCTTGCCGCTGGCGGCGGTGATCGAGGGCATCGGGACCACGTTGTAGGCGAACTTCGTGCCGATGGCCTGCTGCAGGCCCGGCAGGTTGCCCCGCACCTCGATGGACATGGCGGCCTCACCGGACTCGAAGAACGGCTCACAGCCGGACGAGCCGTTCTTGGCCTGCTGCTGGGCTTCGGGCACGGCATCGCCGTTGAGCATAGGGGCGATCATGAGCTGCCATGCGTTGAGGGCGGCGGGCGTATCCAGCGTTGCCTTGGTCTCAGTGAAGGCGGTGACGCCGTAGGCCTTGAGGACCGGGTTGTACTCGGCCTGCCAGTCGGGACGTTCGCAGATGCCGTACTGGGTCTGCGAGGAGCCCGAGCCGACCTTCAGCTTGGCCGCGTCGGCCAGCATCTGGGACCAGGTCCACCCGTTTTGCGGGAAGGGGACACCGGCGGCCTTGAACTCGTTCTCGTTGTACATGATGACGGTGGCGTCGGCCTCGTTGGCCAGCGCGAACGCTTGCCCGACGCCGAAGGGAGCGCCCTTGGGCGGGATGTAAGACGCCTCGAAAGTGGGGAGCCAGTAGTTCTGCGGGTAGGGCTCGCCCATCTTCAGGTCGGGCGTGAGGTCCGCGATCAGGCCGTCCACCTCGAGGGTCGGGGTGAGGACGTCGTAGGTCTCGTCGATCATGGGCTCGTTGCCGGCGAGCCGCTCGGTCTGCAGCAGCGGGACGTAGGTGTCAGGCGTATTGACGACGTTGGCGGCCTTGATCGTCACGCCCGGGTTGAGCTTCTCGAAGGCGGCGATAACCGGCTGCATGACGGGTGTCGTGAAAGTGAACACGTTCATGGTGAGCGTGCCGCTGAGGCCGCTGGCCGAAGCCACATCGGCCGTGGCCCCCGTCAGTCCGGCCACGAGGGTGCATACGCCGGCCGTGGCTACAAGCTGCCGAGTATAGCGGCGGCCATGACGCTTGCTCTGCGCCTGGCCGTCCTGGTCCCGGCGGCCTCCCTCTGCAATGCGATTAAGTGTCATTCGATCCCCTCTATATTGGAATGTTTCAACGAGAGCGTTGTAATGTTTCAATGCGACGCAGTGACGACCGTAACCACCCGCGGCGCACCTGTCAAGGCAGGACTAACAAAAAAAGTTGCCTTCTCCTAAGAAGGCCCGCCCATGAAGGCGGGGCCAGCCCGTCTGGGTGGCCTCCACGGGCCGCGGTAAAGGGGACGGTCCGGCCCGAGCAGCAAGCGGTCCCGCCCACGGCTACCATCTCCGCCAGGGAGTTCGGTAGGGAGTTCAGGGAGGGCCGTGAGGATAGCGTCGGTCGAAGTGCTCGAAGTTGGCGGCGAGATGACGGGCATGCACACGTTTGTACGCCTCGCTACCGACGATGGGACGACCGGGCTCGGCCAGTCAGGAGGATGGGGCTACCCGAGGGGTGTGGCGGGGGTGCTCCAAGAGCTGGCCCCACTGCTCATCGGCGCTGACGCGTTCCGGATCGAGCACCTGTGGCACCTCGCCTACCGGGCACGCCCGTTCCGGGGCAACCTCCTCTCCGCGGCCGTCTCAGCCATCGACCTCGCCCTGTGGGACATCAAGGGCAAGGCGATGCAAGTGCCCGTCTGGGAACTGCTCGGGGGCCGGACGCGGGACCGGGTCCGGCTGCACGTCCTGGTCGGGGGCGGGACACCGGACGAGATCGTCTCGTCGGTCAACTGGGCGGTGGGCGAGGGCTTCACGGCGGTAAAGTTTGACCCGCTCGTCCATGGCTACGAGGACCTCTCGATGAGCCAGCTGGTCAGCTCGGCCTGCTCGATGGCGGCGGCGGCGCGCGAGGCTGGCGGCGAAGAGGTGGACCTGATCTTCGAGCTTCACCGCAAGCTCGACCCTTCCAAAGCGATCGTCGTCTGCAACGCCCTGGCGCAGTTCCACCCTCTGTTCATCGAGGACCCGATACAGATGGACTCGATCGACACCCAGGCCGAGATCTGTAAGCGGATAGCGTCCCCCATCGCCCTGGGCGAACGGCTCAGCTCGATCTGGGAGTTCAACGAGCTGCTCTCCCGCAACGTGGCCATCCTTGTCCGGCCCGACGTCGGCCTGGCCGGCGGCCTTTCCGGGTGCCGGAAGATCGCCGCCATCGCCGAGGCCCACCACTGCGGCGTCGTGCCCCACAACTTCCTCGGGCCCGGGCTCACCGCCCCGACCCTGCACCTATGCACGACCATCCCCAACCTGGTGACGATGGAGTACCTCCCCCTCGACGAGGACAAGACGTCGTCCTCAGCCGCGTTCGCGACGTCGGTCGTCCGCGACGGTGGCTATCTCGACGTCCCCGAAGCGCCCGGGCTCGGTGTGAGCCTGGTCGAGGACCACGCCAAGGTCGCTCCTGTCGTCGAGCGCCCGATTTCCGACGAAGGACTTCTCCGGGCCGACGGTTCGGTCGCTGCCGCCAACTGAGGGCACGGGGCGACCGTGATGACGGGAGGTCGGGGTTGAGCCGTCTCAGCGTAGGCCTGGTCGGGTGCGGTGGGATGGGCCGGCGCCACCTGCGCGCTTACAAGGCGCTGGCCGACGTCGGGGCCGACCGTTTCGAGGTGGCCGCCGTGTGCGACCCCCGCCCCGCCGCCGCCGAGGAAGCCGCCGAGTTCGCCGCTACGTTCCTGGGCCGCAGGCCCGCGGTGTTCTCCGACCACGAGGACTTAATCGCCGGCGCCGCGCTGGAGGCGGTCGACATTGTGACCGACCCCTCAGCCCACCACCTCGTGGCCGTGCCGGCGCTGGCCGCCGGTCTGCACGTCATCTGCGAGAAGCCACTGGGCATCACTGTCCGTGCCTGCCGGGCGATCGTCAAGGCGGCGTCGGGCCGCGCCGCGGTGCTGGCCACGGCGGAGAACTACCGCCGGGACGGGCCCAACCGCCTGGCCCGCGCTGTACTGGAGCAGGGCCTGCTCGGCGAGGTGCACCTCATGATGGAGACCAACGTGGGCGGCGACGACCGCGTCGTCATCAGCCCCTGGCGCCACCTCCGTGAATCGGGCTCGATCGCCCTGGACATGGGGGTGCACTACATGGACATCTTCTCCTACTTCGTCGGCGACCTCGAACGCGTGGCTGGCTCGGCGTTTGTAGCCGAGCCGTTGCGGGTGCTGCCGGGCGTCCCGCAGATCAGGGAGGTCTCCCCGGGTGTGATGCGGGCCACGGGCGAGGACTCGCTCGTGGCTGTCTACCAGGCTGCATCGGGGGTGCTCATCCAGCTCACCTACCTCCCCTCGGGGCCGGGCCGGCGCTTCGTCCAACGCAGCGTCCATGGCCGCCTCGGGTCGATGTGCGTCCCTCCGGACCGATCGGGCGGGGCGGTCGTGGTCCAGCTGGGCGAGCGTGCCCTGAGCGGCGCCGAGCTACGCAGGGAGCTCGGCGGGTTCCAACTAGAAGGAGTGGCCGCCTTGTTCTTCGGGCCCGAGGGCACCGAGTACGATCTCGCTTTCGATGAAGTGGACGCGGCGACGATAGGGATCGAGCTTGACGACTTTGCCGGCGCCGTCGCCGAAGGCCGCCGCCCCGAGGTGGACGGCCTCGACGGTCTCCGTGCCGTCGCCGGCGTCTGGGCCGTCGCCGAGTCCCACCACTTGGCGCGGCCTGTGCGTATTGCCGAGGTGGCCGACGGGACGGTCTCGGCCGCCCAGGAGCCGGTGAACGCCGCCCTCGGCCTGGGCGCGCCCGGCGGGGAACGGCCGTGAGCGACCAGGTCTCCGCTCTGCTGGGGCCTCCGTTCAAACAGTGCGCCCTAGTTGTCTGGGATCTAGACGAGGCGGTGCGCCGCTGGAGCGAGTACCTCGGCATCGGTCCCTGGACGGGCTACCGGCTCGAGCCGCCCCGGCTCAAAGACATGCGCTACCACGGCCAAGTGGTGGAGTTCTCGTTGCGCCACGCCCTGGCCTGGCAGGGCGACATGCAGTTCGAGCTCGTCCAGCCCCTCAGTGGGCCGAGCATCTTCGCCGACCACCTCGAGGTGCACGGCGAGGGGCTGCAGCATGTCGGGAAGTACGTCGAGGACCACGCCGGGGCGGTGGCCGATGCCCTGGCCGCCGGGTTTGCCCCTCTGCAAAGCGCCCGCGGGTTCGGCGCCGAGGGAGACGGGGCCTTCGCCTACTTCCAGCCACCGGGCGTGGCGATGATCGTAGAGCTCATATCCGCCCCGCGCGTCCGGATCGAGCCCGAGTTCATTTCATGAGGACTGAAGACCATTCGCGTTGACTTGGTGGAGGCCATTCCGGCAGGCAATGCCTGCTACGTGCGAGTTGTCGCCGACGACGGCTCGACGGGGGTCGGCGAGTCCACCTTCTTCGGTTGGCCGACGGCTGTGGCTGAGATCGTCCGGTCTTTTGGCGCTTACCTTCGGGGCCGCGACCCCTTCGACGTCGAGCACCACTGGCTGACGCTCTACCGGGCCCTCAGTTTTCGAGGGATGGCGGTCACCAGTGCCATAGGTGCCGTGGACCAGGCGCTTTGGGACCTGAAGGCCAAGCACCTCGAATTGCCCGTCTGGCAGCTCCTCGGCGGTCGGGCCCGCCGGGCGGTGCGCGCCATGAGGGTGGTCGGCACGGGCTCGACCGAGCAGGTGGTACAAGACGCACGCCGGGCCGTAGAAGACGACGGTTACAGCGCCTTGAAGATCCTCCTGTTCCAAGACGAGCACCACACCATGCGCCAGGCGGCCCGCATCGACGACCTCGTGGCTCGCTTCGCCGCCGTGCGCGAGGCCGTAGGCTGGCACATCGACCTCGGTGTCGAGCTCCACCGCAACATGGCCGCGGGGGACGCCGTCCTGGTGTGCGCGGAGCTGGCCAGGTTGCGGCCGCTCTTCGTCGAAGACCCAGTGCCGCCTGACAGCGTAGGTGCCCTGCGGGCCTTTGCCACCAAGGTGGGCGTACCGGTGGCGGCCGGCGAGCGCAACACGACGATCTGGGAGTTTGCCGAGTACCTCGAACGACCGGGGGTGGCCTTCGTGCGGCCCGACGTCGGGGTGGCCGGCGGCATCACCCACGTCAAGAAGATCTGCGCGCTGGCCGAGTCCTTCCACGCCGGTGTCCTGCCCCACGCTGTCCCTTCGGGACCGGTGGCGGTGGCGGCGCACGTGCAGCTGGGCATGTGCGTGCCGAACTGGGAGCTCCAGGAGCATGTTCCCCAGGACCAGCCTCGCTGGACAGACCTCGTCGACCACGTGATCGAGGTGCGCGACGGCTACCTGCTGGCGCCCGACCGCCCCGGCCTCGGCATCGAGCTCGACGACGCCGGCCTCGCCCGGCACGCCCCGGGCTTCGCCGACGTCTCCCGTACGCCGCTCCGCGAGGACGGCTCGGTGGCCATCCGGTGACCGACGGCCCACGGTCTGGGGATGGCCACCGCCCGCAGGTAGGCCTGGCCTGCAACGAGGAAGTACGGCGCGGGTACGTGGGCCCAGCCGACCTGGCCCGGCTGGCCGCGTTTGCAGATTTCTCGTACCGGCCCTTTTCGGTTGCCTCCGGCCTCGATCCCCTTTCGGTTGCCTCCGGCCTGGAGACCCCGGCCCCGCGCCACCCCCGGGCCGCAGCTGACCTGGCCCGTTTCGCCGCCCACCTCGACGTCCTCGTCGTCTGCCACGGGGCGCCCTTCGTCGGCCCGGACATCCTGGCCCACGCCCCCAGGTTGAAGCTGCTCGGCGAGCTCGAAGATGACCGGTTCGGCCACCGTCTTGACGTCGTCGCCGCCCAGGAGAGGGGCGTACGGGTAGTGGACACCTCGCATGGCTCCTCGTGGGCGGCGGCCGAGTGGGCGCTCGGCCTGGCCTTGGTGGGGTTGCGCAACGCGGGTGCGTCGTTCCGGCGCATCGTGGCCCATCAGCCAGCTTTCGTCCCCGTGGGCGAACGCTCGGGGCCGGGTTATCACCGCGCCGAGCTGAGCCACAAGCGGGTGGGCCTTATCGGCTTTGGTCACCTCGGTCGTCGTCTCGTCGAGCTTCTGCGCCCCTTCCTGGTCGATGTCGTCGTCTTCGACCCGTACGTCCCCCGGGAGCTCGCCGAGCCTTACGGGGTCAACTTCGGGGCGCTGCCCGCCGCTCTGGCTTGCGACGTCGTCTTCACCCTTGTCCCGCACACGCCTAGGACCGAGGGGATGCTCGGGCGGGACGAGCTCGCGCAGCTGCGGCCCGGGAGCGTGTTCGTGAACGTCTCACGGGGCAAAGTGGTCGACGGCGCCGCCCTCTTCGAACGCCTGCAACGCGGCGACGTGATCGCCTGCCTGGACGTGTTCGACCCAGAACCGATGCCGCCCGATTCCCCCCTCGCCGACCTGCCGAACGTCTTCCTTTCCCCCCATATCGCCGGGGTCACCGAGGAGAGCCGGCGGCGTTTCTTCTCGCTCATGGTGGACGAGATCCTGCGTCACTTTGCTGGTCTGGAGCCGTTGAGCGAGCTGACGCCGGGGATCGTCCGCCTGCACACCGCGCCCGCCTAGGCCGTTGAGCGGCTCGGGGCCGCTGAACGAGCCAGCAGGCCCCGCAGCGTCTCGCCCAACACCTGTCGAAGGTCCGACGACGTTAGGAAAGGGCAATGCTGGCGGACGACCTCGAGCGACTGGGCGAACGTGCAGAACCGGGTCGAAGCGGGGAAGTCCGAGCCCCAGCAGAGCCGGTCCGGGCCGTAAGCGTCGAAGATGCGCCCGAAGACGGCCACGGCGTCCGGCCACGGGTGGTCCCAGCCCCGCTGGGACGCGTAGTGGAACCCCGAAACCTTGACGAACAGGTTCGGGACCGACGCCGAAGCGACCACCTCGTCGAGGCCGGCCGAGCCGAGGCCCCCACCGGCCCGTACTTCGCCGAGATGGTGGCAGAGCACCGGTACCGTCGGGTGCCTCCGGGCGATTACCCGCAGGTCGGCTTGCCAGGCGGGCCCGGCGGCGAGGCTGACCAGCAGAGCGCGCTCGGCGGCCACGGTGAACAGCTCTTCGGCCTCCTCGCTGAGCAGCCAACCGTCATTGTGCTCCTCGGCGTAGTGGGTGAACCCCGCCAACTGGTAGCGGTCGGCGAGCGCCCGCAGCCGGTCGGCGCTGCCCGGGCGGTGGTAGGTGGCGCTCCACGTGCAGTCGAGGTCGGCGACGACATGCAGTCGGGAAGGGTGGCGTTGGCGGGCGAAGGAGACGTACTCGACGTTGTCCGGGTTGCCCCCGATGGCGGCGCAGACCACCACCGCCTGCTCGACCCCGTGGGTGTCCATCTCATAAAGGAGCTGGTCGATCGTCCCGCGTGAGCCCTCGTCCGGTACGAGCGGCGCATAGGGCCAACGCCGCCAGGCGTGCGTGTGGCTGTCCAGGACCGCCCATCCGTCGTCGGCTCGTCCACCGGGGCCGGCTTGTCCGACTGGGCCGGTGATGCCAGCCAAATGGGTCAGGCTCCCCGGGGGCTGTACTGGTTCAACATCGACCGAGCGGTTGTCGACTGCCGGGCGATGAGCTGCGGCTCGAAACGGATGTCGCCGTGGCGATGGAGCGGGTCGACCGTCTCGGCAATGAGCAGCTGGGCGGCGGCGCGACCCAGCTCGTAACTGGGTTGGCGGATGGAGGTCAGGGCGGGCGACACCATGGCGGCGAAGTCGACGTCGTCGTAGCCGACCACGCTGACATCGCGGGGTACCCTTATGCGCCGTTCCGCCAGCGCCCGCAGCACGGCAAAGGCGATCCGGTCGTTCACGCAGACTACGGCGGTGGGCCGGTCGGGGACCGCCAGGAACTTCTCGACCGTCAGCTCTGCTTGCTCTATGGCGTTGATCGGGTCGATGGTGTACTCGATGATGCTTTCCTCTACCGGGAGGCCGGCCTGGCGGGCGGCGTGGCGCATCCCGCGTCTGCGCTCCGCGCACTGTGAGAGGTGAAGGGGGCCATTGATAAAGGCCATGCGCCGGTGCCCGAGGTCGAACAGGTGACGGGCGGCGAGCTCCCCGCCCCAGGCGTGGTCGACGGACACCGAGCAGAAATCGCTGTCGCGGCTCCGGCGGTCGAGGAGCACGACCAGGATGCCGCGGGCCCGCAAGGTCTCCAGCTGGCGGATGCTCCGGGTGGCCGGAGTGATCACGAGGCCCTGGACCCGCTGCTCCTCGAGTAGGCGAAGGTAACGCGCCTCCCGCTCCGGGGAGCCGTCGGTGGAGCACACCATGACGACTGAACCCTGCTCGTGCACGACGTCCTCGAGGCCGCGCACGATCTCGGTGGAAAAGGCGTTGGAGGCGTCGAGGACGACGGCGCCGAAGCAACGGCTGCTGCCGCCCCCCATCTGATGGGCCGCTGAGCTACGCACGAAACCGAGGCGTTCGATCGTTTCCAGGACTCGCTGGCGGGTGGCGGGCGCGACCCGGTCGGGACGGTTCAGCACGTTGGAGGCGGTGCCGAGGGCCACGCCGGCCTGCTCGGCCACGTCCCGGATCGTCACCCGGCTGTGCCCGGTCACCGGCTGGCGGGGCAAGCCAGGTGTCCCGGGCGGCCCAGATGGCAGTCCTACGTCTCGGCGCGGGCTCAACGGTCTCCTATGACGGGGCTCACCTTTTCCAGCCGAGGGCGCCCGGCCGGTGCTGAAGCTTCAAGACGTAGGTTATCGCCGGGGCGCGTCACGGCACCGGGTAGTCCCGACGGCGCGAGCGCCGGCGGGCCAGGCCCAGACGGACCAGGTAGGCCAGCGCCGAACCGGCGAAGAGGATCCCGGTCACGGCCAACCAGTTGGTGAGGTACACGTTCTCGCTGAAACCGGTGGTACCCAGGTAGGCGGCACTGGAGAGCCGGAAGATCAACGGTGAGAACATGGCCAGCAGCACTGCCGAAATGACTACGGGGAACCGGACGTGGTTGGCCCACGGGACGCAGGGCCCTTGGTGACGGCGCTGGGCCCGGACCAGCCACCGGTCGGCGACGGCGTACAGCGGCCAGGCGATGAAGTCGTGGAGGACCAGGCAGGCCACGAACCACTGGAAGACGCTCAGCCACCCTCCTTCGCCGAGGACGCGCGTGACGGCATAGGCGGCAACGGCGAAGCCAGCCAGCAGCCCGACCAGGTGCACGGGGCCAGCCCCATAATGGCGGCGGAGCCTCTTCACGCCGGCTCCGAGAAGACGATCTCGGACATCCACTTGAGGTTGTGGGTGCCCGGCGCAGACGGGACGATCACCCGGGCCGGGAACCCGTGGTCAACAGAGAGGTCGGCGCCGTTGACCCGCAGTGCCAACATCGACTCGGGTGCCGACACCTGCGAGGCGGACAGGGCCACGGAATGGGAGTCGAGGGCCGTGATCTGAGCGCTGGCGCCATCTTTGGCGCCGGCCAACCGGGCCAGCTCGGCCAGGGTTACGCCCGTCCAGCGCTGCTGCGTGGACCAGCCCTCCGTGCACGCTATGGGCAGGTCAGCGGTGGTGAGGGTCAGGGCCAGGAGCTGTTCGCGGCTGAGCGAGACGCGACGGGCCCCGGTGAGCACCAGGCGCCACCCCGGTCCGGTGACGGCGGGCGTGATGCCGACCGAGGCGGCCGTGTAGTTGACCGGGAAGTGGTTGGGCCCGGCGCCCAGGGAGCGGTAGTGCGTCCCGAACAAGGCGAGGTTGCGCATGGCGCCGCCGATCGACTGGCCGGCGGTGAGCATGAGCACCGCCAGTGATGTCCCCCCGACCAGGGCGAGGATCCCCCTCCTGGAAATGGTGGGAGGCGCCGGTTCGAGGGCGACGAGGCTGCCCGCGAAGGGTTCGGGCCGGGTGCCGGCCAGGCCGGTACGCAGTTCGGTCCGCAGCCGCCTCGACCGCAGGGCGCGCACCATGTCGCCAAACCTCACGCAGACGTGCACGACGAAACCAGCCATGAAGGCCCAGGCGCCGTAGAAATGCCCGGAGAAGAAGTTCGTCCGGTTGGCGTACTCGATGTACAGCATCCCCGTGACCATCTCGAAGACAACTCCGCCGACCACGAGGACAAGGCTGAGGCGCTCGAGGAACTGAGCCACCGACCGCCATGGTGGCCACGCGAACAGCCTGGGCATCACCGACCAGAGCTTGGCCAGCACGACAGGGACGAGGACCAGGCCCAAGGTGACGTGGGTGCCCTCGATGACCCGGTAAAGCCAGGGGGGTGCCGTCACCCAGTTGAAGAGGTACAGCCCGAACAAGCCGTGCTCGGGGTTGGGGTCGCCGCCCAGGCGGGGGTCATAGGCGGCATAGGAGAGGAGCCCGGTGACGAACTCGACCGGGATCCCGACGAGCAGGACGAGGCCGAAGACGGAAGTGAGCCAGGGCCCGCGCACCGGGCTCTTCCAGTGCTTGGCGGAGAACGGGCCCCGCTGCCCGCCGGGCGGCGAACGAAAGCCGAGCGAGCCCTGCTCAGCGCCGTCCCCGCCGCCGGGGCCCGGGGAGATGCCGGCTCGGTGCCGGTCTGGGGGGGCTATGGCCAGAGGATACGCCGGTCCGTACATCGCCGCTGTGCAGCCGCCGCGGGTTCATCTACTGTACGGAGATGCCCAAGATAACCATCGTCGGCGCCGGGGGTTACGTCTTCCCTCTCACCCTGGTCCGGGACATCCTGGCCTTCGAGTCGCTCCAGGAAAGTGAGATCTGCCTCTACGACATCGACCAGGGCCGGGTGGCGATCACCGCGGCCGGAGCCCAGCGGTTGATCGACGTCCACGGCCTCGGTGCCAAGCTGACCGTGCCCCTGGACCGGAGCGAGGCGCTGTCCGGGGCGGACTTTGTCATCTGCACGTTCCAGGTCGGAGGGATCGAGGCTTACAGCTACGACGTCAACGTCCCGCGCCAGTTCGGCGTCGACCAGCCTGTTGGCGACACCGTGGGCCCGGGCGGGGTTTTCCGGGGCTTGCGCTCCGTCGGCGCGCTGAAGGAGATCGCCGCCGACATGCGCGCTGAGTGCCCCGATGCGCTGCTCATCCAGTACGCCAACCCGATGTCGATCAACTGCTGGGCGTCGTCCTGTCTCGGCGTGAAGACCGTCGGGCTGTGCCACAGTGTGCAGCACACCTCGCGCATGCTCGCCCAGGAGATCGAGGTCCCCTACGAAGAGGTGACTTTCGACTCGGCCGGCGTCAACCACACCGCCTGGTTCACCACCTTCCGCCGGGGGAGCGAGGACCTGCTCCCGCGCATCCGGGAGGTCATGACCAGGCGCCATCTCGAATCTCAGGCCGTCGGCCTGGCCTCCGACGAGCTGTACGCCGGCGGCAACGAGCGCGTTCGCACGGAGCTGATGCGCCTGACCGGCTACTTCCACACCGAGTCCAGCCACCACGCCAGCGAGTACTGGCCCTGGTTCCGCAAGGACGCGGAACTTGTCAAGAACTACCTGCCAAATCGCTGGGACTACTTTGACATCTGCTCGGCGCACTCGCCGGACCACAACGTGGACGCCTTCATCGAGGCTTCGGTCCAGGACGGCCTGCAGCCATCGGAGGAGTACGGCGCCTACATCATCGACTCGATGACGACGGGCACCCGGCGCGTCATCTACGGGAACGTGCCCAACCGGGGCCTGATCGACAACCTGCCTCAGGGCTGCTGTGTCGAGCTGGCGTGCCTGGTCGACGGGATGGGCTTGAGACCGGTCTCATACGGGAGCCTCCCACCCGCCTGTGCCGCCCTCAACACCGTTCAGGTCAATGTCCAGGGCCTGGCAGTCCGGGCCGCGCTGGAGGGCGACCGCTCGTTGGTTTACGCCGCCGTGGCCCTCGACCCGCTCTCGGGAGCGCTGCTCAGCCTGCCTCAGCTACGCGAGATGGTGGACCGGCTTTTTGAGGTCGAGCGCCCGTGGCTCGGCGCCTTGGCGCCGTAGCGCTGGGCCCGCCGCGCTTATGGACCGCACAGTTCGGGTGCGGGCGCGCCCCAGTTCCGCCATTTCGCCCAGCTCGGCCTCTGTGAGCAGGGCCGTCCCACTTCCCTGGCTGACCCGGTGCACGGGCACGGCGCGGGCGGCACTTTCCGCCATGACCGCCATCATGGCCTCCGGGCCCTCGACCGATGGGATCTCGACTCGCCATGCCGACCCGTCGGCAAAGCGCCGCTTCGAAGCCAGGGCTCGGCCGGCGTCCCGAGCTCGGCTCTGCGGAAGGTCGATAGAGGACAGTGCATCTGTCACCCGTTCTCGCAACGTGCCTCCTTCAATCGTGAGCGGGGTGCCGGTCGCACGGCACGGTCCGGCGCCGGCCGTCTTCATGCCGCTGATGGGCGGTGACCTGTTCTTCTGGTTTGTCTGACGGTCACGGACCGTGGACAGTATTCCGGTTAGGCTCGCCTTATGTCATTTTCCCCTGTACCGCCTACATGCCTATCACCCGCGCACCGGGCCCGGCTGCGCCGGTACCCGGCGCGGTCACTGGTCGCGCTGACGGCAACCATCGGCTGCATGGCCATGCCCAGCGTGGCCCAGGCCGCCAGCCGGCCGGGGCCGCCGAAGCCGATTTCGTTCGCGGCGTGCACCAAGGTCAGCCCCTCCGCCGTGTCGGGCATCGTCGGCTACACCGTTCCCGCCGGGAGCGAGTACACCGGCACGTACGTTGTCAGCGCCAAGTTCAACATCTCGGAAAAGTCGACGAGCTGTACCTTTAGCGTCGTGGGCTCCGCCGCCAACCCCTTTGGCGGCAAGACGGTCAACCTCGACGCCACGGTCTTCAACAGGTCGGTGACGCTGGCGACGCTCAAAGCGGCCGAGGCCGCCGAGCAGGAGAAAGTGGCGGCCGAAGAAAAGGCAAGCCATTTCAAGGTGTCGTACTGGAAGTACTCGGGGCTCGGGGTAACGGCCGTTTATTACCAGCTCACCGCGTCGATCAGCGTCCCCGGCATGCCCACAGGTATGACCCTGCCGACCTTGCCCAAAGGTGTGACCCTGCCCAAAGGTGTGACCTTGCCTTCGCCCGCAGGCCTGAGCTTTGCTTATTCGGGGATCGCCACGCTCAATGGGAAGCTGAGCTACTCGGCCTCGGTCAACAACGACACGACCTCTCAGTCGACGCTCGCTAGCCTCGTTGGCCTGGCCATGAAGCTCTGATGAGCTGAACCAGGACAGAAGGGCGGTGGGCCGTGGAAGCTGTCCGTAGCCTCTACCTGCTCCGCCACGCCAAGTCGAGCTGGGACGACAAGGGCTTGGACGACCGTGCCCGTCCACTGTCGCCAAGAGGTGACGCCTCAGCCCGGGATATGGCTGCTTACCTGGGCGGCGAGGCGGTCGCGCCGGCCCTGGTGCTGTGCTCGACCGCTCTGCGGGCCCGCCAGACGCTGGAGGCCCTCTCCCTGCAAGGCGAGGTCGGCCACGAAGACGACCTGTACGGCGCCAGCGCCGCCGACCTCCTGGCCCGGTTACGGCGGGTCCCCGACGAGATCGGCTCGGTAATGGTGGTGGGGCACAACCCGGGGCTCCACGAGCTCGCCGTCTCGTGCAGCGGGAAAGGCGACCCCCTTCAGCTGGCCCGTCTGCGCGGTAAATTACCGACCGGTGCGCTGGTAAGGCTCTCCTTCCTGGGGCCCTGGGCGTCGCTGGCTCCCGGGCACGCGACTCTGGAGTCTTTGGTAGTCCCCGGCGACCTTTGAGGCCGGCCTGGGCCCGGCGGCCCCACGGTACGTGACCGGTGCCGCGGTCCATGCGGGCCCGGCCGGCGTCGGCACAGGAGGCCGCCGGGTCACTGGCCGCCGAGCAGCTGGACCGCCGCCTCTTCGTCGGAGTTCAAAGCCTGGATGGCCTCGTAAACAGCCGGCCCGTAGCGGCCTTCGACGAGTTCGAGCAGCCCGCTGGCCGCCCTGGCCCTCCGGAAGGCTTGATTGTAGAGCGCCGGAGAGGTCCTCCCACTTTCCACCTGCTCCTGCAGGCCCCAGGCCACATCGTCTAGGGACCAAACGAGGCGTTCCACGCCTTTAGAGCTCCGGTCGGTCACTTCTAAGCCCGTTGCGGCCAGAGCCCCCTCGACAATCTGGCGCACAGCCCCGTCGAGGTCGGAGCCGGAGCGTTGCGCCAGTCCGGCAGCCAGGCGGGGGAACTGGACGGTCAGCTGGCTGAAGCTCATGACAAAGTCTCTCACCCTCAGTTCGTGCTCGCGCACACGGTGTTCGGCGGGGGCAGCTCCAGCGTGGCGAGGTAGCGGTCGGCCCAGCGCTGGACGCAGGTGCTGTAGGTATAGCCGGTGTGGCCTGGCCCCGTCCGGGTCAGGAGCTCGGCGTGGGCGAGCTGGCGGGCCATCGCCTGCGCCCAGAGATAGGGAGTCGCCGGGTCGCCGGTGGACCCGATGAGGAGAATGGGGGGACTGCCGTCGGCGTGGACGGGCCCGGGCTTTCCCTCGGCGGGGATGGGCCAGTAGGCGCAGGCGACGTTGCTCCATGCATCGGCCGCTCCGAAGTCGGGGGCGAGCTTGGCGAGGCGGGCGGCCAGAGCCTCGTAGGCGCTTACCTGTGACGGGTAGGGCCGGTCAACGCAATTGATGGCGGTACCCGCGGCGATGAGGTTGGCGAACGAGCCGTTGGGCATGAGCCCTTCGAGGGCGTAGGCCAGCGCGACGAACAGGACGCCATTACCGGCCAGTCCCTGCGAGATGGCCGTGGCCAGATAGGGCCAGGTCTGGTCTGAGTAGAGCGAGCTCACGAGGGCCGTCTCGGCCACGCCCAGGGTGACCTCCTGGCGCCCCCCGTACTGCGGCCTCAGGTCGACGAGGAGGTCGTGCCCGGCGGCGAACCTCCCGAAGAGCTCTTCGTAGGCGGCCTTGGCACCCTGGGGAAGTTCGCTGGCACAGGCCTTGTTGCCCGGGCACCAGGCGAAGAAATCTCCGAGGTCGGCCTCGAACCCCTCGGCCTGCTGCTCGACCGTGGTACTGGTTGACAGCGCCGGGTCGACCACCCCGTCAAGGACCATGGCGCGCACGTGGCTCGGGAACATCTGGGCGTACAGCTCGCCGATGTAAGTGCCGTAGGAGAAGCCCATGTAGTCGAGCTTGGGCTCCCCGAGGGCGGCGCGGATGCGGTCGAGGTCCTGCACGGTATCGAGGGTGCCCACGTTGTCGAGCAGAGCCGTGGACGTGTGCTCGGTGCACGAGCGGTCAAAGTCCTTCCAGGCTCGGGCGACGACGGCGACCTCCCCGGCCGTCTCCGGGGCGGGGTCGAGCGCGATCAGGCTCCTGAGGCCTGAAGGCCCCCCGCAGGATACGGGGTCGCTTTGCCCTATCCCCCGCGGGTCGAAGCTCACGAGATTGAACGAGGACCGGAGCGCAGCGGGGAAGCTCGTGCTCTCCAGGAACTGCACTCCCGAGCCGCCCGGCCCACCCGGGTTCATAACCAGGTCCCCGATCACATGCGCGCTCGTTGCCGGCAGTTCGACCAGGGCTAGGCGGAGGTGCGCGCCAGAGGGGTCAGAATAGTCCACGGGTACGCTGAGCCCGCTGCAGCGCAAGCGCGAGCCGCACCGGTGCCAGCTGAGCTGGGAGGTGGCCGAGGAGGAGGCCACGGCGGGAACGGCCGTCACCCCGGTGACGGCCAAAGCCACGACGACCAGGCCGGCGGCGAGCGGCCTGCCGGTCCGTCTCACTCGGCCACGACCTAGTCCCGGCCGAGCCAGCGGGCCAGCTCGGCGAAGGCGGCCGTCTGCATTGTTTGGTCAAAACAATGCTGGCCGTCAAAGAACTGACCGACGTACGCACCTGGCGCCCCGGCCGCCGCATAGCTCTCACCGAGCCTCTCATGGGCGGCCACCATGCCCGCCAAGGGGAACAGTTGGTCGCCGCGGGTGTACTGCACCACCAGTGGCGAAGGCGCTCGACAGGCGGCCAGGTCGGGCCAGTCGCCCACCGCGGCCAGACCGGGCGGGAACAGCATCCACGTGTGGGGCGCAACGTGGGCGTCGAGCAGCCGCCCGTAGGTCGACATCATGCAGACGATAACCGACACTGATATGTCTACTGATGTGGCTTGTAATAACGCGGCGCGGCAGCCGCCCCCGGACAGCCCGATGCAACCTAGGCGGCCATTGACGACGTCGTGGCGCGACTTGAGGTACTCGAGCGCGACGCGGTCCTCATAGGCGACCACGCCGGCCAGGCTGGTAGAAAGCAAGGTGCAGTACTTGGCCACTACGTGTTCATGGTTTATAGCGGACCTGTTGTACGACTCTATTTTCGTGGGCCCGGCTGAGGCCTCGTCGCCCCCGGGTTGCCCGCCGTCCAAATCGAAACGGCGACTTCCCCAGAGGAAGACATCGTGTACGAGAACGGTGAAACCCTTGCGAGCCAGCTCGTTGGCGAAGGCGAGGCCGCCGTACTCGCCACGGCGCAGGTCGACC
>JBEKNX010000097.1:0-12050 GCA_049522375.1 Acidimicrobiales bacterium
AGGATGGAAGCTCGGGCCGCTGTGCTCCTCGGAGCGCGGCGGCCCAGGTGCGCTCCCCGGGGCTGCGTGCCCAGCGCCGAGACCTACCAAGCGCCCGGCCCAAAGCTGCCCACAGCATTACACCGGTGCCTTCGGCACCCACCCTGGCACCCACAGAGGCCAAAGCCGACGGGGGAAAACGGTGTGGGCATGGTGAAGGCCACCCGGTGGCGGGCAGGACGCAGAAGACCAGGAACGCTGCTGGTCAACCCCCGGGTTGGCCAAAAAGGTTGTCGGCAGAAGGGTGAGAAGTGGTTTTTACACCACCAAGCTCTTGCTGCCGAACTGGAGCCGGCATGACGACTGGCTCCTCCTCGACGGCGCCGGCCACGACCCTGTAGCTGCGCACCACGGGCTCGAGGTCGCTCAACGACACGATCACGTAATGCCAGTCGGGGTCGGGCGCCTGCACCACGTCCGTCGGCGACGGGTAAGCGGGACTGTGGGTGTGCGAGTGCCAGGCACCGATGAGGCTCAGGCCGGCCGCTTCGGCCGCCCGGTCGGCAATCAGGAGGTCTCGCGGCTCGACGGTGTAGACGCGGGCCGAGCGAGCGGCGTTGGTGGCGGGGTACGCCTCACAGACCTGTTCGCCCTGCCCCGCCAGCAGCCCGCAGGCCTCCAGGGGCAGGCCGTCGAGGCAGTGCGCGACCATCTTGTCCCACAGGCTTCGCGGCACCATCAGCACGCGGACGAAGCTACCCTGATGGCCCTATGAGCGCTAAGCCTGCCGCGGCCCGGGGCCTCGTCGCCCAGAACCGCCGCGCCCGGCACGATTACGACATCCTCGAGACCTATGAGGCCGGGATCGTCCTGGTCGGCAGCGAGGTCAAGTCGTTCAGGGAGGGCAGAGTGCAGCTGCGGGACGCGTTCGCCCGCACCCAGGACGGCGACATCTGGCTCCACGGGATGCACGTGTCGCCCTACGGCTACGCCACCTCCTTCGGCATGTTCGACCCCGACCGGTCCCGCAAGCTTCTCCTGCACCGCCGGGAAATAGACGACCTGGCCCGCAAGACCCAGCAGGGACCGCTAACCCTGGTGCCCCTGTCGGCGTACTTCAAAGACGGCCGGGCCAAGATCGAGCTGGCCCTGGCGCGCGGCCGCAGAGAGTACGACAAACGCCGGGCCATAGCCGACCGGGACGCGCAGATGGAAGCGAGGCGGGAGATGGGCGCCCGCCGGGTGCGAGAGTCGGCCCAAAGGGCTTAAGCTCGTGCCTACCTCTTTCTTAATATGGACGTCTCAGCGCAGGCACAGCAAACACTGAGGGAAGACGAGTAGGACGGGCAGGGTCAACTGCGTCGGGTGCCTTGAAGGAGGCCGGGAGTGCAAGACAGCTTGAGACTGGGCCACCTGGGGAGCATCAAGGTCGGCGTCAACTGGAGCCTGTTCGCCCTCGCCGGCCTGGTTGCCTACTTCCTGGCCACGTCTCGGCTGCCCGCTGACGTCCCTGGTTACACCCAGGACGCCTACTGGCTGGCGGGGTCGCTGGCGGCGGCGGCCCTCCTGGTCGGCGTGCTGGTGCACGAGGTGGCCCACGCCGTGGCGGCGCGCCGGGCCAACCTGAGGGTCGACGGCATCACGCTGTGGTTCATGGGCGGCCTGACCCGGATCGAAGGCGACGGCAACAAACCGTCTGCCGAGCTCGTCATCGCCCTCGTGGGCCCCTTGGCGAGCGGCGTCCTGGGGGGTGCCTCGATAGGTCTGTCGGTGCTGGCGCAAAACTCGGGCTGGGCGCTGGCGGCCGGCTCTCTTCGCTGGCTGGGAGCGATCAACCTCCTCCTCGGCCTGTTCAACCTGCTCCCCGCCTCGCCGCTCGACGGCGGGCGAGCCCTGCACGGGCTCTTGTGGTGGACCACCGGCAACCGTTGGCTGGCCACCCGGCTGGCGGCGGGCGCCGGCACCCTCCTCGGTGGCGCGTGCGCCATCTTCGGGTTGTTCGCCTTCGAGAAGGCGGACCCGCTGGACGGCATCGTGCTCCTGCTCATGGGCTGGTTCGTCATTTCATCGTCCAAGCGGGAGCAGGTCGCCGGCCGCGCCCAGCACGTACTGGGCGACGTCCATGTTTCCGACGTCATGCGACCGGCCGTGATCGCTCCGGGATGGCTGACGGTCGGCGCCTTTTGGAACGAGTGGGTCAAGCCCTACCCCGAGGCCGCCTTCTTGTTGGAACGCTGGGCCGGGGGCCACTGGTCCGGTGTGGTGACCGCCCAGCAACTGGCCGCGGTACCTCCGGGGATGCACTGGTCGGTCCGGGCCCAAGACGTAGCCGTGCCCCTTCCGCCCGTACCCAGGCCCGAGGCGGAGGTCCCCCTGGGACCGACCCAACCCGCTCTCGCCATCGCCGGGCGGCCGGGCGCGGCCCTGCCCGTCGAGGACCACGGCGCCACCGTCGGGGTCATCATGGCCCCCGACATCGCCGCCATGGTGGCCCGGGGGACACCCGTGAGCCGCCGGACCTGGGCCACGTTGCGACCCCCCGCGTCGGCGCCCTCGGGGTACGCGTGAGCGGTGAGCACGGTAGACTTGGTGGTTCAGTTGCACTTTGACATGGGGGTGATCGGTTTCGACTTTGGTTGTCGAGCCGGGAGAAGCGAGCCGTGGTCCCCGGATGCCACGTAAAACAACTGGGAAACCAATAAACGCCAATCAAGAAACAGCGCAACTAGCGCTGGCTGCTTAATCGCAGCCCGTCCGTCTGGTCCAAGCCCTGCGGGCCAGGAGCGGGCGTCATAAAGCGGGGCTTACCCTTCAGCGGCGCCAGCCTGTCGGAGGGGAAATTTCGCTGGCTCTAGCCGCCTGCCGGCGCCAGTGGCGAGCCGGCGGCCGAGAAAAAGCACTGGCTGCGCTCGGAGAATGCTCGGTGAGAGGCCAAAGGACGCGGGTTCAATTCCCGCCACCTCCACGACTCCCAGGATGTAAAAGTGCTGGTAGGAGCCCTCTTTGGAGGGCTCCTGTCGCGTCAGGACGCGTGGAGGACGCGGCGGGACGTGGGCAACACTGGTCGCCAGCGGTTATGGGCGGTCCTCAGCAGGCAATTCGACACTCGAAGGAAAGGTCCTTTGTCGGGCCCTTCTTGGCCCGTCGGCCAGGAAGTGACCCCCGGGCGACGACCGCCGACAGTGGGAACCACGACGTCCTGATGCCACCCTCCCAACCCTCGAGTTGTGGCCCAGCGAATCGATCGCGCCGGGGGGCTCAACGACACCCAGGTGACTCTGGATCGGTCGGGCGCTCAGTCCGCCACGGGCTACGACGAAATATCCGCCGATATGGCGCCCCCGAGGCCTGCACAGTCGAGGCGCCTCGCGCGCTCTAGTCGTACGGTAGGCAGGGGCAGAAGGGGTGGCCGGCGGGGTCGGCGTAGACCGGGCAGCTTCCGCCCAGCGGCGGAAGCCGGATGGCTCCGAGTTGCTCAGCCAAGGTGCGAGCGGCGGCGACGGCGTAGAGCTCGGAGTCGGCGTCAGTGCGTCGTTCGCTTTCGACGCACCTGCCCTTCGCCTGACGGGCACGGGCGCGCGACCGCCGACCAAACACCGCGATGCTTCATCGTCCAAACGCCCACGCCACCATCAGCGGGAACTCTCCTCGCCACAGCGCGTCGCCGTGCGACGCGACCCGTTCGCTCATCACGACGTCCGCACCTGCATCGCGCAGCGCGGCCGCCCACCGGGTCGCGTTGTCGAGGAAGAACGGCTCCAGCGTGCCGGCGACGAGGTACACGCGCGGGATCGAGCTCGGCATCCCGCCAGTCGGCTTGTAACCCCCGCCTGGCGAGCCGGAGAAGACCGCACCGTAGACGTCCGGATGCCGAAGCCCAAGGGCGAGCGCGAGCTCTCCACCGGCCGAGACACCGAACACCGCGGTGCGCTCGGCGGGCAGCGCGACTCCGAACCGCGACCGCGCCCATCGGCGGACGTCCTCGACGAAAAACCTCTCATGAGCCCCGAAGCGTTCCGCGTCAAAGACCGGTGAGTACTCCTCGAGCCGCGGCGTCTCATCGGCCAGCCCGTGTACACCGACGATCATCGTGGACGGTACGTTGGCCGCCTCGAGGAACCCGCCCCACTGCGAGATCCCCTGACCGTCACCGGCGAACACGACCGCCTCGGGCGGATCCGGCGGGACGTACACCGTGACCTGGCGACCACCGTCGTAGTCGAGCGTCTCGGTGACGAGCTCTCCCGCTATCGGGTCGGCACGCGGCGGTTCCGGCGGTGGTTCGGGACCGCCCGCGCCGCCGGCTGTTTGGTCATCCATTGTCGGACTCCTTCTTCGAGAGCCGGCACCTCGATCGCTCGTGGGCCTCAGCCATCTCGGACAACGACCCATCTTCCGAGGGTGATATCTCGTCGGTCGGCTCATTGCCCCTGCCGATTATTGCCGGTTCGAGCGTGGACGACGCTGTCCCTACCCAAGCTGTTGAGCATCGACGAACTCGCCGAGAGGCTCGGGGTGACCCATCGGCATGTCCGGCGCTTGGTCGCCGAGAGGCGAGTGCCTTTCTTGAGGGTCGGGAGGTTCATCCGGTTCGACCCCGCCGAGATCGCCCAGTGGCTGGATAACGCGCGCCGGCCCGCAGGAAGCTCGAACCGCAGTCCCCGCAGAGGCGAACGTACTAGTGGTCACCGTGCGTTCCGGTCCGTCCAACCCAATAAGGTCAACGGTCCCGGGGGAGGCTCCCGGGTTGTAGGTGTGCCGATAGATCACCTCGACGCTGCTGCCGGGTACCACCGCGGTGCGCACCTTGTACTCCGGTTGGTTCGACATCTCGGGAACCGGCTCGCTCGGCGCCGCCCAATCCGCTCCCCCAGCTGAGCTATCCAAGCTTCGACCAGCCGGGCTTCACGGTAGGAGGGGTCGTCTCGCCCGACCCAATCTCTGAAGGCATCGACGCTGCCGAGAGGCACGTGGAACGGACTTAGCCGAGGCGTGCCATGCGGTCGCGGAGGAACTCCACGAACGCAGGATCCTGCGCGACCCTTTCGGCGCTGGCCCGGGAGCGGGCGTGGAGCGACTCGACAAGATGGCGGACACCGTCATGGTCGCCGTGGAGCCAGGCCTCAACAATGGTGGTGTCGTCGAGCTCTGGGAACTGCACCGAGTACCACCAGCCAGTTACCGGCTCAGGACCTCGGCCCATGCTCTCTAGCACCTGGTTGATGCCTGCCTCTACCTGTTGAGCTTCCTCTGGCGTCAAGCTAGGGCCCGGGCGGCAGGTCAAGGCTGGTTTTCATCTTGTCTCCCAGCTTAGTGATGAGCCGGCCCCGAGCGCCGCGCCTGGCTGATCTGCACCACGTCGCCACCGGCGGGAGCAGGACCGACGTGTCGCAGATCCTCGAGGCGCCGTGTCAGATCCTCCTGCACGATGACGTCGCATCCTCGCACGACCGGTCGCCCTCGTGGCCGCCTCCTCGGCTCCCAGTTCGCTGATGCCAACCTCCCGACTGACAGCCCGAGCTCTCGGCCCAAGTGACGGTGCCCTTGGCCACGAGCCGCGTCTAACACCGGCCGACAGGGATCCCACTCGGAGAGGCGAGGGCGACACTGACGCCGCTTATCCCCTTACCTGCTCGGGCCGACCATTGACCCCTGACAAGAAGGGCCAGAGGCTCGCCCGAGCCGCGGCATTCATGCTCACGATCAGGTAACACCAAGATCCTGGGTCAGTTCGCCAATCAGTTCGAACAGTCGATCTTCTGCTCGGTGTCTTGCTCGTTCGCCACAGCCACCTTTAGCGGCCCGGAGGATGATGTGCTGGCCGCCACTGCAACCGCGGGCGCCAAGACCGCAGACGCCCTTGATTGGGAGGCGCAGGCACTTCCTCCTTGGCGCTTGGTCAGCCCCGGCTGTCGGTCACGCGAATAGTCGCCATCTCCTTGGCGTAAGCGTCAGCCCCCCGGCTTACCCACATATCGCTGACCGGCTCCGGCACGTGAGCCAACAATGCCTTTTGCAAATCAGGGGGCATAGCTTCATGGACCAGGCCAAACGGCAACCACGGTCGAGTGCCCGAGTAGTGCGCAAGCATGGTCACCGACATTGTCCCCCATTCGGTAGACGTCATTACTTTGGCGGCGACAGGCAACACATGCTTTTCTTCAACGCTAAAATGTTGGTCCAAAATCTCGTACAGCGCGTGGCAGGCGTTGGTCAGCGCCCTTTTGGCGTCGGCAGAACCGGTGGTCGCGAACCGCTCGGCCGCTTCGGCGACCGTTTCGAGACAGGACGTGACGGCCTGGTGTTGGGCGCCTATCAACGACCACGCGGACTTTTGCTCCGGGGCGCGTTTTTTTAGGACCGGGGACAGCAGCTCCTCTTCAGTGTCGTGGTGGGCCCCGGCCAACCACAACACCTCGTTGAGGTAATCCACGAAGTGTTCAGCCTGTTTGGGCCCCTCGGGCACCGCAGCGAGCTGGGCGGGAGCATCGCTGAGGGCGCGCCGCAGAGCGTTGTGGATCGACACCATGCCGCGGGTGTCGATATTGGTCGTTCCAGTGTCCGGCATCAAGCGCCTCCATCTGTAGAGCCTCAACTCTACAGGCGGGGACACGCCTGTCCCAGCGTGGCGCGCCCGGGCTGGGGCAAGAGCGTGAAGTCGTTCATAGCCGCCGAAGGCAGACTAAAGTCGGCTGTGGGGTCCGGAAACTCGATTCGTGGCTCCGAGTGCTCGGTATCTCGTGGCCGTCGCCCGCTTGTTGAGCTTGATGCCGTTGCCGCAGGGCGGGGGCACAACCACGCCCGGTCCCACTAACGACAGGCCCGTCAGGGGCCGATGTGGGGGTGGTCCAACGCCGCCGAGGGCCGGGGCCTTCCGTCAGGCAGCGCGCTCGTACTCGTGGATGATGCCCCCGAAGGACATCGCGGCGCCGGACCGTGCCTGCATGTCCGGCACCTGAGGACGGCGCGGGCACGGCGAGGTGAAGGCCTCGATGGGGACGGGCTTGGTCGTAATGGCGGACGTAACCGCAAAAGGACGGACTCGAGAGCGCTGGGCCGCGTTCCTCGCAACGCCGGCGACACCCCTGCGCTTGCAGCCTCAGCTCGTGGCACGACTGGACCTATCCCGCCACGAGCGCCCTCACAACGCGCTCGGTGCGGAGGTCGTCGCACTCATACCGGCCGTCGCACTCATACCGGCCTGGTCGGTCCGTTGCCCCGGGTCGGGGTGATCTGCCAGCCCTCCTCGTAGAGCCAGCGGACCAGCGTTCGGGGATCCGGGCGGTCGTAAGCGACCGGTTCGTCGGGCACGAACTGGTTCAGGTAGTCGGCGATGACCGCAACGGGGTCACGGCGAGGAGCCCCAGTTCCCTCCGCCGCTGGCTCGCCGCTCACCCCGGCCATCATAGTTGCCGGGCCGGGAACAGCTTCGGCCGACGAGCTCGGGCGTTCGCCAGAGAAGGCAGCTTGGTGCTCGGCGTCGGACGGTGCGCATCCCTTGTCGGGCGGCTGGCGCAAACTCAGGTACCGAGCGCCGGGAACAGCATTGCGTGCTGCCGGAAGGTCTCCGGTGCAGGTCAAGATGGGTAGGCGAGTAAATGGACCCTTCAAGTGCCAGTCCGAGTATCTCGGCGTCCTTCCACAAGGTATCCCTCCGGTGGGCACGAACGAGCCCGAGCATCCGACGGAGGAACTGGTAGAGGAAGGACAGGGCCAAGGGTCAGCATGGCTGAGCGCGTCAGAGCTGGTCAAGTCCCATATGGGAGTTAATCGGACCCTACACCCAGGAAACCCCCAAAGCTCACTGGGCGAGCTGGTGCGCTCGTTGGTACGACACACCGAGGACCCGGCCTACGTCACGCAGAGGCACCCCAGCGCTGTGCAGCGTCCTAGCTGCAGCCCGCACCTCCGCCGCTGCGTCCGATTGCGCTGCCGTAGCCGTAGCCCGCAGGCGTTCAGCGGACTCCAGGTGTTTGACGACATCGTCCGGGAGCTGGATGTCGTAGCGGATCTCCTCAGGGCGTGCCCCGGTCATAACTTCGATCAAGTCGGCAGTCATAGCGTCCAGCTCGCGCAGGTGCCGAGCATGTCTAGTGTGGTCTTGATGAACAAGTCAAGTGCACACTAGACAGATAAGCCGTCACGGTTAGGGTTAGGCGGTCCCGACGGGAGGTCGCGCCACCGTTCCCGGAACATTCCAGAAAGGTGGGCTCTGCCCTGGCCCCCACCAGGGGTTGCAGCGGCGCTGCTTACCATTCTCGACACGGATAATCGCGTGTAGCTGCAGCGGCGAGAAGGGCCTCGGGGCGTGGGACTGGGCCTTTGCCACCGGGCCGCCAACCGTCGAAGGCCGAAGGGCGTACCATTAGCGTTAGGGCCGCTCTCCCGGCCCAGGAAGGCCCAACGTGGCCATAACCGATGTACCCCGTGACCCGGCGCCGAGAGAAGCGCTGCTGGCCCGGGCTCTGGTGGAGCTGGCCGGCACCCTCGTGGCCGGTTTTGATGTGGTGGAACTGCTGAGCCTGCTCGCCGACCGCTGCGTCGAGGTGCTCGATGTTGCCGCCGCCGGTCTCATGTTGGCTGGGCCTGATGGAGACCTACGGGTGATGGCCTCCTCCAGTGAGGCCATGCGGGTCCTGGAACTGTTCGAGCTGCAGTCGAAGCAGGGCCCGTGCCTGGACTGCTACCGGAGCGGCAAAGCGGTCGTGAACCAAGACCTCGCCACCGTCAACGCTCGCTGGCCCCGCTTTGCCCCTCAGGCGCTCGCCGCCGGCTTCGGCTCAATGCATGCCGTGCCCATGCGGCTGCGTGGCACCGTCATCGGAGCCCTCAACCTGTTCCACACCGAGGTCGGCGAAATGCACGAAGCCGACATCGACGCCGCCCAGGCCCTGGCCGACATCGCCACCATCGCCATCCTCCAGCAGCGCGCCACGCTCGAGGCCCAGGTCGTCAACCAACTGCGCCAGCACGCCCTCAACGGCCGGGTCGTCATCGAGCAAGCCAAAGGGGTGGTGGCCGAAAGAGAAGGCCTCGACATGGAGCAGGCGTTCACGGCCTTGCGCAACCATGCCCGCAACCACAACCTTCGCCTCGTCGTCCTCGCTGAAGATGTCATCGGCGGCTCGCTGGCCGCATTAACGCTGGGCCCGTTGCCTCGGGCGACGCCGGCCTGAGGCCGCCTTTGGCGGGCTAGTGCCCTCGAACTCCACTCCGCATAGGTGACCAGCGGGGCTCCCCCAAGCTGAGTGGAGCAGTTGTAATGAGTGATGCTGTCGATACCCAGGGTGTTGTTGAGCGACACGCTCGTTGGTCACGCGGCGGCGCTGGAACGGCAACGGTGCTGAGGACGGTCTGAAGACAGGGCGTGGTTGCATTGTCGCTGGTGGGAGCGGCAACCTGAGGAGGTCCATATAGGCAAGGACCCCCTCGCGAATTCTCTTTGCCGGAGAGCGAAGGGGTCCTCTGTGATGCCCGGAGGGCACCTCGTGCTCATAGTAGAGAACAACCCCGGAGTTGTCGAGGCGGAGCTGCGTTCAGGGAAGCTCTTCTGTCCTCAGTGCGGGGGTGAGCTGCGGCCGTGGGGCTCTGCCCGACGGCGGACGACCCGCCTGGCCGCCGGCGAGGTGCGCCACCGACCGCGGAGGGGCCGCTGCCGGGTTTGCCTCAAAACATCTGTCCTGCTCGCCGAGCAGTTCTTCGCCCGGCGGGTAGACGAGGCAGCCCTGATCGGCGAGGCCCTTTTCGCCAAGGCCACCGGCTTTGGCCAGCGGGCGGTCGCCGCCCGCACCGGCCGGGCCCGGGAGACCGTGCGCAACTGGTTCGCCCGTTTCGCCAGCCGCGCGACCGAGCTGTCCCGGCACTTCCTGGCCTGGGCACTGGCGCTGGACGCCCGCCTGCACGAGGTGGCCTCCTGGGGCTCGGGCTTCGCCGACGCCGTCGAGGCGGTGGCGTTGGCGGCCCGGTCGGCGAGCCTTTGCTTCGGCAAAAAGCCCGTGTGGTCCTGGGCGAGCCGGATGACCGCGGGAGGGCTGCTCGCCAACACGACCTGGCCCTACCCGGCCCCGCCCTGAACGGCGAGCCTTCTTTTGTGCGGCTTTCTCAATTGCAAAAGGAGGCAGGATGGACCGCTCAGAAGACATAGCGCTGTTCCGCTACGGCCTGGTCCGCGAAGCAGCTGACGAGGCACTATCCAAGGCAAAGCGCGGCGTGCTGGTGCGCGCCCTGGCCGCCCAGGCGCATGCCGGGCCGAGAGGTGAGGAGGTGCAGGTGTCCCGCCAGACGATCGACCGCTGGGTGCGCGCTTATCGAAAGGGGGGTTATGGCGCCCTTCGCCCCGGGCCGCGCCGGGTCGAGCCGCGCACGCCGCCCGAGGCCCTCGAGCTCGCCTGCAGGCTGCGAAAGGAGGACCCGGCCAGGAGCGGCGCCCATATCGCCGAAGTCCTCCGGGCCGCCCAAGGCTGGTCGCCCCACCCCCGGGCCCTGGAGCGCCACTTCAAGGCCCTCGGGCTCGGCCGGGCGGCCCTGACCGGCGCCAACGTCGCTTTCGGGCGCTTCGAGGCCGACCACCCCAACGAGCTGTGGACCGGCGACGCCCTGCACGGCCCGGTCGTCGCGGGCAGGAAAGCGGTCCTGTTCGCGTTCATAGACGACTGGTCCAGGCTCATCACCGGGCACCGCTGGAGCTACACCGAGGACACCCTGGCCGCCGAGTTCGCGTTGCGCCGTGGCATTTTGGCGAGGGGCCTGCCTTCCACGGCCTATTTGGACAACGGCAGCCCGTTCATATGCCGTCAATTGCTGAGGGCGCTCGCGGTGCTCGGGGTGAGGCTCGTCCACAGTAAACCTGGGCGCCCAGAGGGCAGGGGAAAAATTGAGCGATTTTTTCGCACCGTCCGTGATCAGTTCCTGGTGGAGGTGGCACATTCGGAGGTGCCGTCCCTGGAGGTGCTCGAAGAGCGTTTCGTGGCCTGGGTGGAGCAGTCCTACCACCGGAGGGTGCACTCAGAGACCTCCGAAGCGCCCATAGAACGCTTTTCTCGCCTGGCCAAACCGCGTTACCCGAGCCCAGAGCTCTTGCGGGAGGCCTTTTTGTTCTCCGAGACGAGGACCGTCACCAAGCTCGCCACGGTCAGCCTCTTCGGCAACGCATATCAGCTTGACGCCGCGTTAGTGGGCCGCAAAGTAGAGCTCGTCTTCGACCCCTTCGACTTGGAAAAGGTGGCCGTGCGCTACATGGGCCGGGACTTCGGCCTGGCGGTGCCGCAAAAGATCGGCCGGCACTCCCACCCCATGGCAAAGCCCAAGGCCGAGCCCGGGCTCCCCACCGGCATCGACTACCTGGGACTGTTGGAGGCCAGGCACAAACAAAAGCTGGGACGCCTGATCGGCTACCGGGACATGGGCAGCGACATCGCCGCGAGAGGAGGTGCCCAATGAGCATCGACCAGGTACGGGCCTATTTCGGGTTCACCAAGATGCCCTTTGGCAAAGCCCTGGCCCCCTCGGCGCTATATAGGAGCCAGGGCCACCAAGAAGCGGTGGCCAGGATCGCCTTCCTGGTCGGCGAGGCCGCCATCGGCGTCGTCACCGGCGAAGTGGGCTCGGGCAAGACCGTGGCCGCTCGCGCCGCGGTGGCCGAGCTCGAGCCCTCCCGCCACAGCATCGTATACCTGCCCAACCCCGCGGTCGGGGCGCGCGGGCTATATACCGAGCTGGTGAGCCGCCTGGGCGCCGAGCCCCGTTTCCACAAGGCGGCCTTGATCGCCCAGGCCACCTCGCTATTGGCAGCAGAATGCTCAGAACGGGGCCGGCGCCCCGTGGTCTTGGTTGATGAAGCCCACCTCCTTGATAGTTCGCAACTGGAAGAGCTGAGGCTATTGACGAGCAGCGAGATGGACAGTGCCGACCAGTTCGCGCTCATCTTGATCGGCCAGCCCCTGCTGCGGGCGCGCCTGCGCCTGGGGAGCTTCGCCGCCTTGGAGCAACGCCTCGCCCTGCGCTACGTGGTCCCGCCCATGAGCCCCGAGGAGACCGCGGGTTATGTATCGCACCACGTGAAATGGGCAGGC
>JBEKNX010000098.1:0-11960 GCA_049522375.1 Acidimicrobiales bacterium
CGCCGGGCAACCCGGCGTACCACCACTTCCTGAGCGTGCCGCAGTTCGCCGACCGCTTCGGTGCTCCCGCCTCCCGGGTCGCCGCGCTGGACGAGTACCTGAAAGCGCAAGGCCTCCGGGTCGGCCCGCTGTCAGCTGACCACCTGGCGCAGGCGGTGACAGGCTCGGCCGCCGATCTGGACAGGGCGTTCGGGACGGCTCTGGTCAGGTTGCGCACGGCGCAAGGGGGCGACGTCACCGGCTCCACCCTGGTACCCAGGTTGCCGGCACGCCTGGCCGGCGCGGTGACCTTCGTGGACGGTCTGGAACCCTGGGCCCACCAAGTCAGCAACCTGGTGCGTTTCCCGCCGGCCCGGAACGTGGGCCATGTGGGGCTGGGCCATGTGGGGCAGGAGCAGGCGAACGGTGCCTGCAGCGGCATGGCGGACGCCGGGCTCACCCCCTCCCAACTGGCTTCGGCCTACGACTTCAACGGCTTCTACGACCGGGGCGATGAGGGGCAGGGCGAGACCATAGGGCTGATCGAGTACGCCTTGCCCGACCCCCAGGCCGTTTTGGACTACGAGGCGTGCACGGGCGCGGACCTGACCATCGATTACGTCCCGACCGGCTCCCCCCCCAAGCAAACGAACGCGGAAGTGGCCGCGGACATAGAGGTGGTAGCGGCCCTGGCCCCCAAGGCCACCGTCGTCGTCTACGAGTCCAACCAGGCGGGCACGGGCCTCGGGCCGTGGGAGCTGGCGGTCTCGGGCACGGTGAGCGGGGGCCTGCCTGACGTCATCTCGGACTCCTGGGACGCCTGTGAGCCGGACACGGGCATGGGTAGCTCCTATTACCAGGCCGAAGAGGCTCTGTACGAAGAGGCCGCCACACAGGGCCAGACCGTCCTGGTCGCCTCGGGCGACGACGGCTCCGAGGGCTGCGTGCCGGAGACACAGAGCAAGGCCCTGGCGGTGGACGACCCCGCTTCCGCCCCCATGGTCACCGCCGTCGGCGGGACGGCCAGCGACACCCTGACCGGCCCGCAGTACGTCTGGAACAGCCGCGGCGCCACTTCCTCCAACTGCCTGGGCACGGGCTGCAGCGTCAGCGGGGCCAGCGGAGGAGGGGCCAGCACCATATGGCCCCGGCCCGGTTACCAGCCCGCCTCCCTGCCTCAAGCCGCCGGCTGCAACCTGGGCGTGGAGGGCTGCCGGGAAGTGCCGGACGTCTCGGCCCTGGGCGGTGACCCCTACGCCCAGTACTGCTCGGGCAGGGTCTGCGGCGGGTTCGGCGATTGGGTCGGTTTCGGGGGCACGAGCCTGGCCGCACCGGCCTGGGGAGCAGCCGTTATGCTGTCAGAGCCGTCCTGTCCGACCAAGATCGGCTTCCTCAACCCGCTCCTTTACAGCGAGCCCACGGAGCTGACCGGCGCCGTCACTTCGGGCAACAACGACCTGACCGGGACCAACTCGGGCCTGTACCCGGCATCGCCTTCGGGCGGGTACTCGATGGCGACAGGGCTCGGCTATCTCGGTGGCCAGGACCTGACCACGGGTGCCCTGTGCGGAGCCCCTGCCGGGACCGGCCCGGGCACCAACAGTACGACGCCATCGGGCACGACGGGCGGAGTCATGCCGACCGGTACGCACGGGCCGCCGGCCCCCGCCCATGCGTGCGCCGGCCCGGCCGACGTGGCTGCCAGTGGCAACGTCCAGGCGCTGGCGGCCGAGGAGGGCACGGACCGCTGCGCGGGGTACTGGGTCGTAACCGGCACCGGCCACGTGGCTGCGTTCGGCAGTGCGGTGGTTTACAGCCCCCAGGCGGCCGTCCACCCGAAGGCACCGATCGTGGCGATCGCGGCCACACCCGACTACCGCGGCTACTGGTTGCTGGCGTCAGACGGATCGGTATTTGCCTTTGGGGACGCCACGACTTTTGGCTCCCGGCAAAGCCCGCACCTGAACTCACCGGCGGCGGGGATGGCGGTCACGCCCGACGGCCAGGGCTACTGGGTCGTGGCCCGGGACGGCGGGGTTTTCGCCTTCGGTGATGCCGCTTTCTACGGTTCGATGGGCTCGACGCCCCTGAACGAGCCGGTGATCGGCATAGCGGCAACGACCACGGGTCACGGGTACTGGCTGGTTGCTTCCGACGGGGGGCTGTTTTCTTTCGGCGACGCCGCTTTTCACGGGTCTCTGGCCGCCACCCACTTGAACCGGCCGGTAGTGGGCATCACGGCGGGACCGTACCGGGACGGCTACCGCCTGGTGGCCACGGACGGGGGTATTTTCTCCTTTGGTGCACCCTTTTATGGCAGCTTGGGGGGGAGCCCGCTGCCGGCACCTATCACGACCATGGCCCCGAGCGTCGACGGCCATGGCTACTACCTCCTCGATGCGGCCGGCCACGTTTATGCCTATGGCGACGCTCCCTATCTCGGGAACGTCACGCCGTGAGGGCGCTCCAGCCGGCGTCGGCCCGAGTAGGTTTATGGGCGTGATCAGGGTCGGGGTCGTCGGTGACTACAACCCGGCCAATGAGACCCACCAGGCCACCGACGCCGCCTTCGTCCACGCCTCGGCCGCGCTCGGTGCACCGGCCATGGGGACCTGGACGGGGACCGATCAGCTGGCCGACGGTGCCGCCCGCCTCCTCGAGCCCTTCGACTGCCTCCTGATCGCACCGGGAAGCCCCTACCGCAGTACCGATGGCGCCCTGGCCGCCATCGGTTACGCGCGGGAGGCAGACGTCCCCGTTCTCGGCACCTGCGGCGGGTTCCAGCACATGGTCCTGGAAGTGGCTCGCCACGTGCTCGGCTACCAGGACGCGGGCCACGCCGAGCTCGACCCCGGAGCCGACCGTGTGGTCATCACCCCCCTGTCTTGCTCGCTGAAGGGACAGGCGATGCCGGTGACCCTGGTCGAAGGGTCCCTGGTCGCCACGGCCTACGGGCGCACGCAGACCACCGAGCGTTATTACTGCGACTTCGGGCTGAACCCCGCTTACGTGAGCGACCTCGCCCGGGCCGGGCTCATGGTCACAGGCCGCGGGCCGGAGGGCGAACCTCGAGTGGTCGAAATGCCCGGGCGACGGTTTTTCGTGGGCACTCTTTTCGTGCCTCAAAGCCTGAGCAGCCCCACTTCGCCAGCACCGCTCGTGACGGCTCTTCTGGCCGCCACCAACCGGTAACGCCGCCAAGGAAGCTGCTCCCTACGAGGTCGCCGTGCTCTACCTGGAGGGGCACCCGTGCTGTCAGCTCTTCGGGCCGTCCACCAGCGCGAACAGCTCGTCAGCGCTGATCGAGCCGGGGGCGGCCCGGCCGTGCGCCATCCGGTTGGCCGTGTCCTGCAACAGACCGTTGACCGGGGTGGGTACCCCATGGAGGCGACCGAGGAGGACGATCTCTCCGTTTAGGTAGTCGGTCTCGATCGTCCCCTGGCCCCGGGCCAGGCTCTGCCAGGAGGAACTGCCACCCCGGGGGTAACCGCTGACGTCGTCCCCGGGGTGCAGCCGGTCGCCCCGCCGCGCCCGGTCCTCCTCGAGCGAGACGTACTCGGTACCGGCGGCCTTGAAACAGCTCTCCCCTTCTTCCCACGCCAACTGGGCCACGCGGGTGTCCCGGTGGCCGGGCCCGCATATGGCGTCGACGGCGTTGCCCAGGTTCCGGAGCAACTTGGTGTACTTCCATCGCATGATGTCGGGCCGGGCGACCGACTCCATGGTGCTCGACGACAACGCCGCGGCGACTTGCTCGGCGACGTCGTCGGAACCCGACGGGTAACGGCCGATGTCGAGCAGAGCGGTGACGGGCGAGGAACTCGCCACCACGACGCCGGGCTCGAGGTGGCTGGCGGGGCACATGACGCAGATGCCGTAGACATGGGCGAAACGCCGCAGGGCAGAAGGCTCGTTGGCCACACCGTTTTGCACGCAGACGACGGCGACCGACCGGGGGGCGGAGGCACTCAGCTGGCGCAGGGCCAGGTCGGTGTCCTGACTTTTCACCGCCAGCAGCACAACGTCGTCTTCGCGCCAGTCGACGTGGTGGACCGAACCCGTAACCGGGACGGGCAGGACCGCCACGCCTGTGGCCGACGCCAGGGTCAGGCCGGCGGTCGAGATCGCCCGGCCATGTTCGCCTTGAGCGACGAGGACCACTTCGTGGCCGTGCTCGAACAACCGGCCACCGACTACGCCGCCTACCGCCCCTGCTCCTACCACGACGAAACGCATACCCCAGCCTCGCACATCAGCGGCCTCTCACATCAGCCGGCGAACGAATGCTCCTTGGCGAACTCAACCAGTTCGGAAACATAGCCGAAGGCCATGGCCGTCACCGTATCGGCGGCGCCGTAGTAGATGGCCAGGCGTTGCGTCGGCTCGTCACAGAGCATGGCGCAAGGGAAGACGACGTTGGGCACATCGCCGACGCACTCGTACAGTGTCTGCGGTGAGAGCACGTACGGCGCTGAGCGGGCCAGCACCTTCCACGGCTCGTCCAGGTCCAGCAGCGCCACACCGGCGCTGTACACGTACCCGTTGCACGAGGTGAGGACCCCGTGGTAGATCAGCAACCAGCCCTCGGAGGTCTCGATCGGGACCGGCCCTCCGCCGACCTTGGTCGCCTGCCACGAGTTGGCCACGGGGCTCATGACATGACGGTGCCGGCCCCAGAAGCACAGGTCCGGGCTCTCGCTGTAGAAGACGTCACCGAAGGGGGTGTGCCCATTGTCGGACGGGCGGGACAACATGGCGAAGCGGTCGTTTATCTTGCGGGGGAAGAGCACTCCGTTGCGGTTGAAGGGCAGGTAGGCGTTTTCTTCCTGGTGGAAGTGGACGAAGTCGTCCGTCCAGGCCACGCCGATGGTCGGCCCGTGGTACCAGTTGCACCAGGTCACGTAATAACGTTCGGCGATCCGCACGACCCGGGGGTCATAGCCGTAGACGAAGCTGGCGATCTCGGCGTCGTCGGTGATGAACTCGAGGCGCTCAGGGGTGATGTCCCACTTGAGGCCGTCGTCGGAGAACCCGGTGTGCAGCTCCATGCGCCGGGTCCAGTCGTCACAGCGGAACACGCCGGCGAAACGGCCCTCGAAAGGGACGACAGCGCTGTTGAAGATGCTGTTGGACGTGGGGATGAGGTCCCTCGGTATCACCGGGTTGGCGGAGTAGCGCCATAGCGGCCCGCTGGCACCGGCGGGGCGGTCTTCCCAGGGGATGTTGGGCAGCTCCTGCTGGCCGAGGATCTTGACCGTTGTCATGTCTTGCGTGCCTTACTCTTCGACGGCCACGAGGTGGCCTTCTTCGAACTGGACGAGCTCGGGGGGGGCCGCGCCCGGGACATGTTCCTCGAGCTTTGCCGCCCCCGGGCCGCGCCGCTGCCACGGCGCGTTCTCGATGTCCATGAGGCTTGGGCGAGGGCCCGGCCCCTCCGGGAGAACGGGGGACCTACGGGCCGGGTGCAGCGGGCTCTTCGAATAGCGCCGGCTCCCGGTAGGGTCCGGGTCACCGCCGGCCAGGTCACCGCCGGCCGGGCCTGCGCCCGGGTCACCGCCGGCCGCCTCCGCTCCGCCGTCCGACCCGTTGGGACGGGCGCTCTCGGCTAGCAAGTCCGATTCGACCTGCTGCCATTTGCGGTGCAGCTGGGGCACGGCGGTAAGCAGGCTCCGGGTGTACGAGTGCTGCGGGTTGCCGAACACCTTGTCCGTGACCCCCATCTCCATCACCGCCCCCTGGCGCAGGATGATGGTCCTGTCACTTATGTAATTGCCGAGCGAGAGGTCGTGGGTTATGAACAGGACGGCCAAGCCCCGCTTCTTGAGCGACACGAGCAGGTTGAGCACGTCGACCCGGGTGGACGCGTCGAGCATGCTTATGATCTCGTCCGCGATCAGCAGCTTCACCTCCAACAACAGTGCCCGGGCCACCAACAGACGCTGCAACTGACCGCCGGAAAGCTGATGAGGGAACTTGTTGAGCGTGTCGGCCGGGTTGAGCGCGACGGTCTCGAGGGCGGAGTCCAGCTTGTCTGCCCACTCCTGATGACCAAGGTGCGAGAAATACTCCTGGCGCAACATCTCGAACACCCGGTCTGCCTTGTAAAGGGGGTTGTAGGTGCTGAAGGGGTCCTGGAACACACCTTGGACGTTGCGGTAATACTCGTGCAGGGACTTCTTCTTCAAGGTGCTGATGTCGGTGCCCTCGAAGGTGACCCGGCCGCCCGAGAGCGGTATCAGGCGCAGGACCACCTTGCCCAGCGTCGATTTGCCGCTCCCGCTCTCACCGATGAGCGAGACCACCTCGCCCTTGTCGATATCGAAGCTCACCTGGCGCAGCGCGTATTTGAGACCTCCGCCGAAAGTCCCGGACTTATAAACCTTGGAGACCCTCTCGATCTCCAGCATGCTCATCGGCTCGCCCCCTGGCCCTGCAAGGCCCCCTCGGTAGCGACGTCCCCGGTCGCCTTCCAGCAGGCAACCTGGTGGCCCGGTTTCAGTTCGATGAAGGGGGGATCCTCGGCGCACTTGTCGAAGGCGAAGGGGCAGCGGGCCGCGAACCTGCACCCGGTGGGCGGGTCGAGGAGCGAAGGTGGCCGCCCGGGGATCCCGACCAGGGCGGAGTCGGTGTAGCGAACGCCGACCTCCGGCAGCGAGGCCAACAAGAGCTGGGTGTAGGGGTGCAGGGCCCGGTTGATCACGGTGTCCGCGCTCGCCTTCTCGACGAGCTTGCCCGCGTACATGATCAGGATGGTGTCGGCGATCTGGGCCAGGATGGACAGGTCGTGGGTGATCACGATCGTGCTCTTTACGAAGCCGCGCTCCCTGAACTCCATGAGCATCTCACCCACGGCCCTCTGGGTGGACACGTCCAGCGCCGAGGTCACCTCGTCGGCTATCAACAACGACGGGTTGAGCACGGTGGACAGCACCATCGTGGCCCGCTGGCGCATACCCCCGGACAGCTCGAAGGGGTACATGTCGAGGACGTCCGCGGGCAAACCTACCAGGGCGATACGGCGCTTGAACTCCTCGAGCACGGTGTGGTAACGCACGCCCCGCGACTTGAGCAAGTCGCCTGCCATCTTGCCGATCTTCTTGGTCGGGTTGAGGGCGCTCATGGCGTACTGAGGGATCACCGAGATCTCCTTCAGCCGGAAGTCGACCATGGCCCGGCGGTCCGAAATGGGAAGAGCCTTATAATCCAGTTCGACATGCCCGCCCACTTGCTTCATGCGCCCTTCGAGGAAGATCAGGCTGTTGCCGAGCGTCGACTTGCCGCACCCCGATTCACCGGCCAGCCCCATGATCTCCCCGTCGGCGATCGAGAAGCTGACGCCGTCCACAGCCCGCACATCACCGCGCAGAGTCCGGTAGGCAATCTGCAGGTTGTCTACCTTGAGGCTCACGTTTCCCTCAGTTTCGGGTTGAAGACTTCGTCCAGGCCGACGTTGGCCACCAGCAGGGCGGCCACGATGACGGTTATCACGGCGCCCGGAGGTATGAACCACCACCACGTGCGTAGCTCCAGAGAGCTCCAAAGCATCGCCTGGTTCATCATGGTGCCCAACGAGATCGTATTTGTCGGCCCGAGGCCCAGGAAGTCGAAGTTCGCCGCGATCAATATCGCGCTCCCGAACAGCAGGATCAGGACCAGGAACAGGTAGGAGGCCATATTGGGGGCGATGTCTTTTATGACTATGCTCGCACCGCGTTTGCCCGACAGCCGGGCCAGGTCCACGAACTCGCGCTCGCGCAGGGTGAAGGTCTGAGCTCTTACCGCCCTGGCCACCCAGGGCCAGGTCGTCAGGCCGATGAAAGCCCCTTCGAAGAGGATGCCGCGCGTCTTCAGGTACGAGGCGATGACGATGAGCAGCACCAACGACGGGATCATGACCACGATGTTGGTGACCAGCTGCAGCACCTCGTCGAGGAGCCCGCCCCTGTAACCGGCCGCAAACCCGACCGTCATCCCCACCACGGCGGCGAACAGCGCTCCCAGGAAACCGACCATGTAGCTGTCCCGCAGCCCGTAGAGCAATTGGGAGAACACGTCCTGGCCGAAGTAGGTGGTCCCGATCAGGTGGTGGAGGGAGGGGTGGGCGTTGGCGTCGGAGGTCAGGGTGTTGGGGTTGTAGGGCGCGATAAGCGGCCCGAAGATGGCTAGCAGGATGAATATGACCTCGACGGAGAGCCCGACCATGACTTTCTTGTTGTGCAGGGCGAACTGGAGGAACTCCCAGCGCCTACGCCCTCCGGCTAATGCCCCCCCGGCCGCCATCCCGCTCGGGGCGCCGGGCATGCCGGCGGCCTGGGCACCGGCCAGAGCCACAGAGGTCTCGCTCGGAGCCAGGGGATGGGCGGCGAGAGCTTCGTCGAGGTCGGGTGCCGCCCCCGAGCGGGGCGCCGTATGCGGCTCACCGTTCGCAGACGGGGCCGGCGAGGCCGAGGTGGCTTTGCCCTCGGGCTGTCCAGCAGTGACGCTCACGCCTTTGCCCCCTGCATACTGAGGCGCGTCCGTGGGTCGACTATCACATAGACGATGTCGATCAGGAAGTTGGCCAGGAGAACGCCGATGATGATGAAGAGGAAGATGCCCTGCAGCAAGAAGTAGTCCTCGTCGATTATGGCGTGGTAGATGAGCAGGCCGAGCCCCGGGTAATTGAACACGACCTCGGTGACTATATTGCCCCCGACTATCACACCGAGCTGCAGGGCGAGGCCCGAGAGCTGGGGCAGAACTGCGTTGCGGTAGGCGTACTTGCGCACGAGCCGCTCGGATGCCCCCAAGGACCGCAGGTACCTGGCATAGTCGGTCTCGAGCTCGTAGATCACGAGGTTGCGCATCCCTATGGCCCAGCCGCCGAAGCTCACCAGGAAGACGGTGAGAAACGGCAGGAACCAGTGGTCCAGGAGGCTGGCGACAAACGACCAGCTGGCGTTGGGGAGCATGCTCTCCGAATAACCGCCCCCGATCGGGAACCATTTGGCCACCGCGCCCAGGTAGTACGCCATCGCCAGCGCCAGCCAGGCATAGGGGGTGGCCTGGAAGATGTAACCGATGGGCAGGATCGTGTTGTCGAGGGATTTGCGCCGGGCGGCCAGGGCCCCGACCCGGTTACCGAGGACGTAGCTCAGGATTATGGCTGGCACCAGCAGGGCCAGGGTGTAAGGGACGGCGTCTCTTATAACGTGGGTGACCGGCTCGGGGAAATCGTAGTAACTGACGCCGAAGTTCCCGTGGAGGACACCGTCCCAAAAATGCAGGTACTGGTCCCAGGCCGGGGTGCTGAGCCCGAAGGCCTGCGTGAACACCTTGTTGAGCTTCTGCCACGCCCCGTTCGACTCGAGCGTGAACTTCGACAGGTAGATTTCGACGGGGTTGCCGGGCATTAGACGGGGGATGCCCCAGTCGATGGTCGTGCCCACGAAGAACGCCACTATGTAAGTGATTATTTTCCTCGTGAAATAACGTCTCACTCCGCAAATCCTCTTTCTGCAGCGAAGCCCGACTGGAAACCCAGAGGCCCACCGCCCCATTGTAGGAGTGGTGGGCCCCTCGGGCCAATGTTTAAGAACCGCTAAATGACCTTCGCGCCTACTACGCGGGCTCGAGGTTGGCGAGACCGTAGATGGTGGTCATCGCGCCCAGCCAGCCATGCCACATGATCGGCGTGTACTGGTCGGTCTTATTGGTGCTGGACGGGTAGTTCTTCCAGTAGGTGGTATTGCCCTGGAACCAGGCGCCGTTGTACCACAGCGGGACCTCGGGCAGGCTCTGGAGGAAGCGCGACTCGAGCTGGGCGTAGATGGCGTCCAGCTTGGAGGTGTCAGTCGGGACGGTGCTGCCGGCTTCCTGGACGAGGGCCCAGGCCTTGTTGTCCGTGTAACGCTCCCAGTTGTTCTGGGCCACTTGCTTGGACTGGATGGGCAGGCTGTAGACCCGGTTGAAGTAGCTCCAGGGGTTGGAGTCGATGGTGGCATTGTTGTCGAGGGCCATGTCGTAAGTGCCGTCGGTCAGGTCGGACGTACGGGCCGCGTACTCAGGGTAGATGGCCGTGGCCTTGATGCCTACAGCGTTGAGGTCTTGAGCGATGACGTCGATGCCGGCCTGCCAGTCTGTCCAGCCTGTCGGGACCTCGATGGTGAGCTTCTGGCCCGAGTAGCCGGAGGCCTTGAGGTACGACTTGGCCATGGCCGGGTTGTAGGTGAAGCCGTACTTGCTGACAACGCTGCTGCTGACGTACGGGTCGAGGTTGGGCAGGAGGCCGGTCGGGCTGGCTTCCCTGGCCATGCCCGTGTAGACGCTGCTCACGATTTGCTGCTCGTTGACGGCGTACGCCACGGCCTTGCGGAAGTTGAGGTTGTTCATCGGGGCCTTGGTCGTGTTCATCTCGAGCCAGACGGTGTTGGCCGACAGCATGTAGGGCTTGGACGGATAGTACGTCTTGATGCCGTAGCCGCTATTGCCGCCGAGGGCGCCGTTGACCAGGGCCGAGATCCCGGGGAGGAAGTTGTTGTCCCAGTCGGTCTGGTTGCTCACCAGCGACGACAGCTCCTGGTTGTTGGAGGTGTTCTCCTCGTCGCAGAGGTACTTGAACTTGAACGACAGGCCGAGCGCAGCGGTCCCCCACCAGTGGGGGTTGATGCTGTAGCAGGCCTCGGTCGAGGTCGTGGCGTCCAGCAGCATCGGGCCGGTGGCGGTCGGGGTCAGGTTGGCCGTTGTCATCTGGTCAGCCGCCGACAAGGGCCCCCACACCGACTCGGGCACGATCGGGGCATTGAACAGGAAGTCCTGCCATGCGTTGTACCCGGGCGCGCTGCCAAAGCTGACGGTCACCGTCTGGCCGCTTGAGGTGACGCTCTTCACCGTGGCCACGTTGGCGTTATAGGGGCTGGCGGTGTTGGTCATGGCCAGCTTGATGTTGAAGGCCACGTCCGCGCCGGTGAGGCTGCCGGCGACCGCGCCGGCCGGGCTGGTGACCCAATCGACGCCGCTGCGCACCGTGATCGTGTAGGTGTCGCCGCTCCACGAGCCGGCGCTGGCCAGCCACGGGATGAACTTGTTGTGGATGGGGTCGTACAGGAAGAGCGGCTCATAGAGCAGCCCGACGGTGCCCGTATAGAGGCTGCCGACGTCATCAGGGTTGAAGTTGTCGGGCGAGTTCCCGGCCGTGCCGCTGGTGTAAAGGGTCTCGCTGCGCGGGAAGCTGGTCTGGTTGGCGATCCTGGCCGCAGAGGCCGTACCAGTGCTGACGAAACTCAGCAACGGCAACGCCACTGCTACAGCGGTAAAGACGACGCCACAGCGGACTGTCACCTTTTTCTTGCTTGTCACCATGTTGTTAGTGCTCCTTGTCTTGGTACTTGGCCCGAAGGCGACCGTGCGGCGCCTAGCCCGTCGGGCCAGTTGCCTTTGTCGCTCCAGGTGCTACTGGAATTGGCATGTGGGAGGGTTGCGGTGCATCTGGGGTTGCATGTAGGACGGCGGCCGGTCGGCCGAGGGAGGACGAACAGCACATGGCGCCGGGGGGTGAGGATGACAGGAACTCGACGAAAGGCCGTCGTTCGACGGCCGCGGGCCAGCGCCGGCCACTCATTGCACCCCCTTGTGCAGTCTCTGTCGTTGAACCGGTTAAGACCGTACCGCCAGTACGCTAAGCACGGCGCCCGAAGGAGTCAAGTCACGAGGTCTTCGTTTCCGAAAAAAGCTCTTGACCAGGCCTTTAGGCCCCAGGGCGAGAGCCCGAAGGCCCCTGGTGGTGACCGGATGGGCCCGGCGGCTGCGGTCCCCGGGGCTCCCGGGGCTCAGGCGGGGACGACCGCCGTGCTGGCCCGGGGGACCAGTGAGGTGGGCTCCTCCTCGGATTGCGGCACGGATTGGCCTTCGAGCAGGTCGAGCAGGGCGCGCGCCGCGCGCGCCCCGTACGCTTCCACGTCCCGGGCGCAGGCGGTGAGGGAGGGCCGCACCACCTCGCACAG
>JBEKNX010000099.1:0-11927 GCA_049522375.1 Acidimicrobiales bacterium
ATAATGCATGAAACGGCTGAACACCTTTTCGACAAACTAACGATCGACGCCACCGGTGCGGGGAAGACCACTTGGGTTGTGCCGGGCAACGTCGTCATCTCGCGCTGCTGAATGGAACACCAATGAAAACCCGCGCCCCAGTCCTCCCAGGGCACGTTCGGCGATTGGCCGACCGTCCGATGGTCGGCACCGTTCCCGTGCCCGGCTACGCGGCCATGTTCAACGCCGGGGTGCTTTACCATGAGGGCGCCTATCACCTTTTCGCCCGGGGGTGCGTTCGGGCTACCGCCGGAACCCGGGCCCTGGCGACCGGTTCCTCGACTACATCTCCGACATCGTTGTGTTCATCTCCGCCGACGGTCTGGGCTACTCGTTCCAGTACGTGCTGGCCCGAGGCGGGAGAGGGCACGCCGCCTGTTTCGAAGACCCCCGCGTCCAGCGAGTGGTCTCCTGTGGCGCCGAGCAGCTGGTGATCACCTATACCGCCCTGCCTCCGGCTGGCAGCGGCCTCCCGTGGCGGATCGGCGCTCACCGCCTGGGCTGGGATGGGCAACGTTTCTTTCTCCGGCCCGGCAGCGGGCGGCTGCTTGGCCCTGAGGGTGTCCCGAACAAAGACGCGGTCATCTTCGCCTTGGCCGACGGGCGAGTGGCCATGATCCATCGCATCCATAACAACATGGAGCTCGCCGTGTTCGACGATCTTGACCATCTATGGAACGCCGGCCCCGAGTACTGGGAGCTCTACCTTGCCGACCTCGAGGTCCACACCCTGCTGCGCCCGAGCCCGGGTGCGCTCGGGGTGGGCGCGGGCGCCCCGCCCGTGGCGACCGAGGAAGGGCTCCTGTTGTTCTTCCACGAACGCCGCGCCGATGGCTCCTACACGATGAACCTGGCGCTGCTGGATCCCAGCACCGGGGAGGCGCTGAGCCGTCTGCCTTCCGCCATCCTCGAACCGGAGCTCGAATGGGAGCGGCGTGGAGACGTCGACAATGTGGTCTTCGTCCAAGGCGCCCATCGCGACGGTGACCACCTATACCTGACGTACGGCGCAGCCGACCGTTACGTCGGCGCAGCCACGGCATCAGTTGCTCATCTCCTGGACGCCTTGGCGGCCGCCGCCTGAGTCTCGCCGTGAGTTTCGCCCGGTGGCCGGAGAGCCGGCTTTGGCATACCGGCGAGGTGAAGCATGGTGGCGACGAACACCAGTGTCGCCTCTGCTCCCTGGTTGCGGTGGACCCCAGTTCGTCCCAGCCCGTCTTGGCAGACATGCCTCCCCAATGCCGTCGTCCCCGGCGTTGCCGGCCTCGGCGCATTCGGCCCCACCACGGGACAGGCGGCACGGGTGCCCTGGTAGGGCTTCTCCACCCCCGTCCCGGTCGTCGGGGAAGAACAGCACCCGGTCCCGGCACGACGGCAGGAGGCCTTGGTGTGCCGGGCCGGCCGGGCGGCAGGTCATCGAAGCGCCAGCCTGGGCGTCCCAGCTCGGCGGCAAGTCTGGTCGTGCTCAGGCCCTCGCCTTCCGGGCCGGCTTACAAGCTTTGGCGAGTGCTCGGCCCGTTCCATGCTCGTACGCGGTCAGGTGGCCGGCGCAGAGCTGCACGACGGCATCTGTGGCAAGCTCGGCGCAACCCTGACGGCGACAGACGACGGGCCGGCCTTGGCCACGGTAGGTAACGCTGGCGTTGTGTGGTTTGTCCTTCAACCAGCCACCTGAGAATAAAATCTCGGTACCTCCTTAAGTGCCTGATAGTGCACGCCGGCGCCGACCAGGCGACGGCGGTTAGCCGCTCAGCCGACCTAGGAGCTCGGCCACGTCGACCAGGGCGAAGCCGACGGCGCTGTCGGAGAACCCGTACGGGAGGACCAGAGCCTCACCGTGGAGGAGCGCCCCGCAGGAGTAGAGAACATTTGGCACATATCCCTCGCGTTCGTCTTCGTTGGCCACGAGGAGCGGGCTTGGGAGCGTTGCGAGCACGCGGCAGGGGTCGTCGAGGTCGAGGAGGATGGCACCGACGGCATATGTACGCATCGGCCCCACACCGTGGGTCAGGACAAGCCAGCCCTCGGGTGTTTCCAGCGGCGACCCGCAGTTGCCCACCTGGACCAGCTCCCACGGTCGTGGTGCCCAACGTAAGGTGGTGGCCTCGGCCCACTCGGTACCGTCGTCGGACACCGTGACGGCCAGCCGCTCGCGGTCCCAGCGCGACAGGGCCATGTGCCGGCCGCCGACCTTGCGGGGGAACAGGGCCATGCCTTTGTTGGTGGCGAACGGCCCCGAGAGCTGGGAGACGAAGAAGGTGCGGAAGTCGGTGGTCGACAGTAACTGTGGCGCGACTAGAGCCTGGTCGAAGGCGGTGTAGGTGGCGAGGTAGCTGACGGCGCCGTCGTCGTCAACGAAACGTACAAAGCGGGCGTCCTCCATGCCGTGGAGCTCGGTCGGGCCGTGGGGCCACAGCACCCGCTCGGAGATAGTCGTGCGGGCCGGGAACTCGACGGTGTAGTTGTTGGCCGCCACCCAGCGGATCCGTTCAACGGCGTCCCTGACCGCTTCCCTGGACAGGAGGTCAGGGTGTAGTCCGGCAATGGCCGCGTCCAGCTGGGCTGCTCCGAAGTGAGCCTCGAGGCGGTCGAGGACGAGGGCGGCGGCGTTGTTGTCGCAGCCGTGCTCGGCCAATTTGGCGTGGAAGAGGCGCCGTTCGTAGGGACCGGGCGAAACTCGGCCTCGTTCCAGGAACGCGCCCGGTTCGTCCAGACGGGCGCCGCCGGTGGCATCGATGATGCCGGTGCGGAACTCGATGGACGAGACGTGGCCTTCACCTAGCGCCCGCAGGCTGATCACGAAGCGCGTCTCACCTGCGCCCAGGCCGGCCTGGTCGGGGTGGGCGACGATGGACGGGTTGAACAGGGCCACGGCTTCGGGCGACACTTCCCGGGTGAAATAGGCGCCGATGAGCAGCGCCCTGTCGGTGGGGCCATCGGCGCTTTTCCCGAGCCGGCGGGCGGCGTCGCGGAAGTGGCTTCTCCACGTGGCTTCGATCTCCCGGTGGCGATGGGCGAAGCGACGCCTGACGTCGGCGAGCGTGGCCGTGACGTCGGCGTCGTCCAGGGCCAGGATGCGTTCGGTGACCGAGGCGGCGCGCGAGTCTCCTCCGGGCATCTCCTCGCCCGGGACGAACAGCATGGTGGTGACCCGCCCGGGATCGGGGCAAAGCCGGAGCGAGCCCCGGGACACCATCTGAGGTGCCTGCCCGGCGCCGGTCACGGCGCCACCCCGACCGGGCGGCAGCCGTACTGGGACGTCGAGGTCAGCGAAAGGGCGGGCCCTGCGCCTTGGTTGAGCTTGGGGCCATCGGCGATGAGGAGCTCGGCCAGAGCGGCGTACTGGCGGGCAACGGCCGGCCACCCGAAGGCGGGAGCGAGACGAGCCGCTTCGCGCGCCATCGCCGCGCCAAGCCCGGGTTCGGTGAGGACGTGGCGTAGCGCGGCACCGAGAGCGGTGGCGTCGCGGTGGGGGACGACGATCCCGGCCCCGCTCGACAGCAGTTCCACGGCGTGGGGGAACGCCGTCGCCACGACGGGCCGACCGGCGGCGAGGGCGTCAACGAGCACGCCCGAGGTGACCTGGTCCTGCGAGTCGTAGGGCAGGACGACGACAGTGGCGTCCTGGACCAAGCGGGTCAGCGAGGGCAAGTCCCGGTAGGCGGCGTCGAAGCTCACCGACGGGGCCACCCCTTTGGCCCAGGTCCGAGCCACCAGCATCTCCCGGTAGGCCTCGCCTTCCGATGAGAGGACCTTGGGGCGCGTACGGCCGGCGACCACGTAACGCGGCCGGGGGGCCAGGTCTCTCAGGTCCATCATGGCGTCGATGGCCCACTCGATACCCTTTCCCGGGCCCAGCAGGCCCCAGGTGAGCAGGACGGGGCGGCCGGAGCGGTCAGGGCGGTACTCAGGAGAGGCCAGCGTGGCCCCGTGAGGGATCATTGTGACTTTGGAGGCGTCGACGTCGAAGCGGCTGCACAAGCGTTTGCGGGCCGTCTCGGCCATCACCACCACGGCGCTGGCCGTCCCGCAGATGGCCTCCAGAACTTGTTTTTGATGGCTGGTCGGGTCGAGCAGCACGGTGTGGGCGACGACGATGGAGGGGACCGTAAGACTGCGCAGGATGGCGACGATCTCGTCGCCGTCCGTGCCGCCGTACAGGCCGTACTCATGTTGCACGATGGCCGTGTCGCAACCGTTTAGAGCAGCGGTCACTTCCCTAACCGAGGCGAGCACGCCATTGTCCAGCTCGGCCATCACTCTGGGGTCGGACGACGGGGCCCCGTCTGCCACTCGCACGACCCCCACGGCGGCGCCGTTCGCCTCCAGAGCGCGAGCCAGAGCGGCGCTAAAGGTCGCCAGCCCGCACGGTGTGGGTGGGTAGGTGCTCAATATCCCGTAGGTGCGCCTCGCGCCCGGGCGCGCCGGAATAGGCGGGAAAGACCTTACGGCAGCGCTCACGCGCGAACTCCTCCCTGTAGCTCGGTTGAGCTCAAACCTGCACGAGCGGCCACCACCGCTCAACCCAAAGTAGGGCTCTCCCGAAAGGGTGTAGTTCACACTACCGTTGGGACAGGGCAATGCCAGCAGGCAATCTGCCTTTTTTTGTCTACGTCATACGAGCGGCCTTGGCGAAAAATCCCCCCGTTTGGCGCTGCGCTCGCTCAGGGTCACCAGGGTGACGCCGAGCAGGGCCAACACGGGCAACAAGAGCCGGCACCGACGGCGCCCAGGAGCAGCCAGCTGCTGCGGCCCGGCCCTATCGGGAACTGGTCATGAGCATGTCAGAAAGGGCACCAAGGTGTTCGAGGCACTGGCGTATGCGCTCGGTCAGTTCGCCAACCTCGGCGCGGGTGAGTGGTCGGGACGCCACGGTGACAGTCTCGCCCATCGCCCCGTCTCGCGCAGTGCGTCGTCGGCTTCCCGCGCCGCCATTCCCCTTTCGTAGCCTCGGTTCACCTCCCGCGTTCTTACCCTCTCCGAAGCGCCATGGTTAGCGACCCTCCGGTTCCTTGTGAGGCAAGACGCAATCCATTTTCGAGGGATTCTCGCCCACGCCACGCTGGCTGAGGCAGCGCTCGGACCCGGCGGCCGCAACTAGCGGCCCTTCGCCCTACCCGCCGGGCCTAATAAGAGGCTTTTGCCTCTACCGGCTCCGTCCCGCAGCTAGTAGGACGGGTTTCAGAGGTGGAAGGGCAGTGAGCGACGTTGCGGACCAGCTGACCAAGCTGGCGGCACTCCACCGGTCGGGCGCTCTCTCAGATGCGGAGTTCGACGCCGCGAAGGCGAAGTTGCTCGGCGCAGCCACCCCTCCCCAACCGCCTGGCTGGCCACCGCTGCCCCCACCGCCCTCCCAGGCATCACCAACGCCTTTCAAGACCGGCCCAGCCGTCTCCGAGCGGCGCAGACACCCTGTACGCAATTCCCTTGGCTTCCTCGGGTTCGTCATCCTGGCTATCGTCATCGTCGTCGCCGCCCCTGGCGGGAACTTGACCACGGGGAAATCCACGACTGGCAAGCCCGCTGCCCCGTCCTCGGGTACGCCGGGCATCGGCCACGTAGCAAAGGACGGCGACTTCGCTTTCGTCGTCAAGAGCGTGACCTGTGGGGCCAGTGCCGCCGCCGCCGTCAACAGCGGTGGCTTTGGTGAACGCATCCCGTCTGGTGCGAAGGAGTGCCTCGTGACCATGGCGGTCACCGCCGACAAGCGCACAGCCCAAACGTTCTTCGCCTGTAACCAATATGCCTACGATGCAACCGGGCGGAAGTTCAGTACCGACGGCGATGGCGTACTCTATCTCGCTCATAGCAACTATATGACGCAGGTCAACCCCGGCATCACTATTGTCACCCTCGTACCGTTCCAGATTCCTTCGACGGACCAACTCGTCAGGCTGGAACTCCACGACTCGGCCTTCTCGGCCGGGGTGACGGTAGGGCTGGGCGCATAAACAACTCCCCCCTTGCTATCTGTGACTCAGGGAGCCGCGACTTCGACTGGCCAGTCCGCTGCTACCGCAGTGATGACCTGAGTTTCTGTGCTCCCTGGTCGACGCGCCAGCCGAGGTGGCCTGTCCCAAGCTCACGGGACCTCGCCCACAACACGGACTTCGCCGCCGCCCCGCCCATGTGCATAAATACGGCCAAGACGTACACGGCGAAGAACGACCTCCCTGACCGTCACCGGCCACCATCGACGGTGGTGGCCACCAGCCTGGACGGCTCCGGGGAAGCGTCAGGACGACAATGCTCTTCGAGCCCGTGCCACGCCGGGGCACATGGAAACGTCTCCGCTGCCTAGTGATGTACGCGGCCTGGTGGCAAGCTTCGGTGTCAGGCACGGAGCGGACTTGGCCAGCTACCTCCGGCTGACGGCTGGCCTCAACGGCTCCCTATTTGGCCGACTGGGGCGCTCAGCCTGTGCAATCGCCCAAGGTTCGGACGTAGCCATCTGCAAGCCTGCGCCACCGTCCAGATGCATTCGTCCTCGTAGCCAAGCCTCGGGACGATTTCGGTCACGGTGGCACGAACGTCGGCAGGCATGATGTCGGTGCAGTTCCAGAGCAGGCCGGTTAGACGTTGGAGGCTGAGCCCGGGCGGGTCGTCTGGGTCGACCTCGTCGAGGAGGTACTGGTATAGCCAGGCTCGTAGGTGCCCTGGCGCATGACCGCCCTGGCTTGGGTCATATGGCATGGCATTTTCCCTTCTGCGCGTACGTGCACGCGCCTAATTGAAGGGCTAGGGGGTGCTTCGACCGGTGCAGTCACCCCGGAGCCGCTGCCATACCATGCCGCAACTAATTATTTAAGCCGGTCCTCACTAACGCTACAGATGCCCGGCTTGGCCTGTCAACGGCCGAGACCGCCCGTGCCGCGGCCGACTACAGGTTTGCAGCGCTTGGTTCATGTTGTAACGGGTGGGCGCCCTGGCCAGTCAGTACCGGTACCTATGGGGTGGCTGGATACGATGTTGCCGGTGTAGAATGAATAGCGCGGAAAGGCATCGATATTTCGTTCACCACGGGCACAGCTTTTGTCGTAGAAGGACCTGAGAGAACCAGGTTCCACTGCCTCGCATCACGGTTCCGCTACAGGCCGTCCGAGCCCGACGCCAACCCGATCGTCCAATTTTATGATGCCAATGACCAGCGTTTCCGATACATCCCGACCATCGAGCCGCCCGTGGAGGTCGACAACGCGATCGACTGGACCAATGACTCGGGTCACTGGCACGTTCGGCCACTGGTCAATGAGGACCAGAAATGGGTCATGCTGCCCGGCCTCAGTTTCGAGACGTTTGAGAACTTCTTGGCCTGGGCACGCTGGTATGCGTACGCGACTGTGGGAGAGCCGGTCCTGTTCGAGTGAGGTAGCGCCTGCCGGACAACCTGACCCGGCAGGTGACTGAAGGCTCCTGGCTCAAAATCAGCTGTTTCTTGGCGTTCTCTCACATGTGAAACCCGCATCAGCACAAGGTCCGCAACCTGGAGCCGGAAAACGACGTGGTAAAATGTGAAGGAGGTGAGCCGAATTCATGAGCCGAGGGCGTTCCTAGTCGAGCCCCGGTGCGCCGTTTGCGGGCGCCCGGCCACCCACGTCGAACTCCGACCTGAGGATGAAGGCTGGCGGTTTATTTCTCGCGGTATCGCCGGCGGGAACGGTGGCGGTGACATCATCACCGACGAGCGCGCGGGCCTGCTGACCGCGGCTTTCGCCAACCCGCCAGACTTCGAGCTGATGCGCAAGGCCGATTTGCACTATGACAACGCTGGCTACTGCATCCAGTGCGCGGTGCCGTATTGCGCCGACGACTGGGCCCTGACGGCAAGCGGCTGCGGCACTTGCCCGCGGGGCCACCGGCATAGCCTTGATCCCCACTGGTCACCCTGACCCAAAGAGCCAGGGGCTCAGCACATGTTCTGAACGTCAAGAGCCAATTGCGATGCCGGTCAAGTGCCGTTTGCCCCTCTTAGACGTACACCATGCCCTCGATCAGGCACGTGCCTCCTGGCGCGGCGCGTACGGGTTGCGGGCGCAAGGCCAAAGCGGTGGTACTTCGCTCGGCAATCCTTGGTGCTAGGCGGAACCGGTCAAACCGTCCCATAGTCGACCCATAGTTTGCGCTGGCCCTGGACCACGCCGGTTGGCTCGAACGCAGGCCTGGGCACCGGCTTGCATGGCGTCCCACGGGCTGCCGAGTGGTTGGCCGTTTCGCCCGGCTGGCGCTCCCAGGGCTGTCGCTCGGGCTCAGCCGGCGGGGTGCCGGGAGCAAGCGGGACTAGCGACATACGGTCAAGCCGCCATAGCGTCGCACAACATTGGCACAACATTGACCCAAGCTGCGAGGTTCCAGTCGGCCGCGGTTAGCCGAAATGGAACGTGGCCAGCTAAACGCCACGACGGCGCTCGCCGGCCCGTTGGGCCTGGGATCGGCTCCCAGGCGGGGTAGGTGCGCCGTCTGTCCTGGCGGCCCAGCCGGCACCAGGCCGCGGCAGGCCGGTCAGCCACCATTGCTTCCGACGGCTGTCGGTGGCCATCAGGATCGGCCCCGCGGCGGCCAGCCTGTGTCCGCCCAAACGGCCACTCGCCGTGGTGGCGCTCAGGCGCCTCACCCGAGCGAGGGCAGTGCCGAACGCCGATTCGGCACTCGTGGTCGGCGCTGCCCGGTCAGCCGATCCGACGCCCAGATCGTCCAGTTATGCGGGCCACTCCCAGCCGTCAGGCCGTCCCACGAAGTCGTGCTAGGGCGTGCCCTCGGAGCCGTCATCGAAGGACTTGACGGTGGTTCGTGCAACGTTACGAGGCGAACCCGACCGGTGCGGGAGCCCGGTCGCAGGGCTCAACCGACCCCCTTTGCCTACAGACCGTTGACTTCACCCCCTGAGAGTGGTAATCCAGACTGGACGCCACAACGGACAGGGGGAAGCCGATGCCGTGGAACCTGAAGGGCAGCTACGTCGAGACTTGCTCGTGCGAGCTGATGTGCCCATGCAACCTCTCTTTGGACCACGGCGCGACTTACGACTTCTGCCGGGTCAGCCTGGTGTTCAACATCAAGGAGGGCTACGTTGACGGCACTCCAATCGCCGGTCGCAGGGTGGTCATGATTGCCGACACGCCGAAGGTGATGACCGAGGGGAACTGGCGGGTGGGTGTCTTCATTGACAACGACGCCACCGATGAACAGTTCGACAAGCTCGTCCAGGTGTTCAGCGGTCAGCTCGGCGGTCCGATGGCCGGCCTAGCCCCTTTGGTGGGCGAGATGCTCGGCGCCGAGCGGGCGGAGATCGAGGTGGCCGATGACGGGCTGCGCCATCGGGTGAAGGTTGCCGACAAGATCGACTTCGAAATCGAAGACATCGTGCCGTTCGGGGTAGAGACGGGCGAGCCCGTCAGGTTCTCTGGGATGTTCCATCCCGTGGGCTCGGACCTGACCATGGCTGAAGCCAAGCGGTCCAAGATCAATGCCTTCGGGATCTCCTATGAGGGCAAGACCGGCCTCTCCACCTCAGAGTTCTCCTGGGCCGCCTGATAGACATGGCTACGGTCGCGCCCGGGCAGCCGCCCGGTGCCCGCCCCGGTGCCGGCTTGGCACTGATGGCGGTGCGGAGCCGGCTCGGGCTAGTCGTCCTGCTGTTCGCCCTGGCCGGGGTGGGCTGGTGGTGGACGGCGCGCCAGATGCGGGGCATGGACGCCGGGCCCTGGGGCGCACTGGGGGGCTTCGGGTGGTTCCTCGGCGTGTGGGTGGTGATGATGGCCGCCATGATGCTGCCCTCGGTGGCACCGACAGTTGCTCTTTACTCGCGCATGGTCCGGCAGCGTTCGGCGCTCCTGGTGTTGATGTTCGTCGGCGGGTACCTCCTCACCTGGGCGGCCGCCGGGATGGCCGCCTTCGCCGTGGGAGCGGGTGGGTCTGCGGTGGCCGGCGCCAGCCTGGAATGGGACCACGCCGGGCGCGTTCTCGCCGGAGCGACCCTGCTGGTGGCGGCCGGCTACCAACTCTCACCGCTCAAGGACGTGTGCCTCGGCAAATGTCGCAGCCCGCTCGGGATGCTCCTCGGGTCCTGGCGCGACGGGGAGTTGGGCGCGCTGCAGATGGGCATGAAGAACGGCGCTTGGTGCGTCGGCTGCTGCTGGGCCTTGATGGCGTCGCTGTTCGCTCTGGGAGTGATGAGCGTCGTGTGGATGGCGGTGGTCGCGGGCCTGATCGCTATCGAGAAGACCCTCCCGTGGGCGAGACCTGCCAGCTACGGCACAGCCATCGTCATGCTGGCGCTCGGCGCCATGATCCTGGTCGCCCCCTTCGCCATACCCGGCCTGACCATCCCGCACAGCGGCGGGATGGTGCCCATGGGCTCCTAGACCAGCCCCACACGGGAACAGGCGAACGCTCCGAGCGGGACCGGCCGCGTCAGGGCGTCGGGCGATCGTTGTGGATGGCGCCCTACTGCTTGGTGTTCAATGGCACGATGGCGACTGTCATCGAGCCATGGGAGGTGGCAGGCAGCTACTTCGAAGCGTGCAACTGTGATGTGGTCTGCCCGTGCCGGCGTGTTGACGGTCGCGCCGGAGGACGTTCGTCCCATGGCGTGTGCCAATTCGCCTTGTCGTGGCAAATCTCCCAAGGTGTCGCCGGTGCATTGGCGCTCGACGGGCTGGCTGTGGTCATGGCCGGCTGGTACGACGACGATGAGCAAGGTTCACCTTGGCGGGTCATTCTGTATGTGGACGAGCGCGCCAACCGCGAGCAGCACGACGCGCTGGCGGCGATCTTCCTCGGGCACGCCGGCGGCACAACGCTGGCGAACTTCGCCGTAGCAATCGGGACCGTACACGCGGTGCGGTCTGCTCGCATCGAGCTGTCCCACGTCCCTCGCCGCTGGTACATGCGCGCTGAGACCTATCTGGAGGTCTCTGCCACGACCCCAGCCTTCGAGCCCGGCACCGTCTCCTGTGGTATCCCTGGCCATGACCACCCCGGACAGGAAGTGATTACAGACACGCTGGCCGTTCACGACGCTCCGCTGAGCTGGGAGTTACATGAACGCTGCGGGTTCGCCACGGACTTCCGCTACCTGTCCGAAGGAGAAGCCGCGCCAGGCTGAAAGCCCGCCGCCCCTCGGCACATCCTGTGCCGGCCTCGAGCTCCCTCGTGCTGGTCCCGCCGATGCTCGGTATCGCCGATTACTTACCGCCACCCGCGCGGGCAGGCAGTCGAAGGACCGCGAGCGAGATTTCCAATTATCGCTCACCACCCGCAGGCACCGCTCTGCGTCAGCTCGGCCCGTCGCTGCTTGAGCTCCAGCGTTCGATGGCCGGGCGGTCAAGGAAGTCGCCGTGTGACGTTCGTGTGACGGCCCGGGGCGTACGGTCCGGCTCATGTTGCGTCCTGGAAACTGGACCATCCCAGCGGGTGAGAGTCCCGTCCGGGTAATCGCCGGAGAGCCCGGTAGCAGGCCCCGGTCCGTTGCCGAGAGGTGCCGGGTTGAGCGGGGTGTCAAAAGCCTCTTCGGAGGGAGCAAGCGTGCGGGCCGTAGTGCCACCAGGCGCGAGCCCTGCAGCCTCGTCACATTGACAACGGGGGAGCCGAGCCGCTCATGACACGGCGAAGGCCCATGTCCGACCTACTGGCCAGTTCCGGAGATGCCCTTGGTCGGGTCCCCTCGGGGTATGGGGGGCGGCACGTACGCACGGGACGGTCCGGGACAGGAGAGGCCCGTCTGGCCAGCCTTGTCAGCAAAGACCGCCGGTATAAGCCAATGGTGAAGTCTGTCAATGGCCATCGAGATTTCCCCACTGGCGGCCACGGGGAATCCCCGCGTACGGCCACGAGACCTCCCCGCGGGCGGCCACTAATTGCCTCGCCCGCGGGGGCTCTCGGTCCGCTTA
>JBEKNX010000100.1:0-11925 GCA_049522375.1 Acidimicrobiales bacterium
ACCGAAGCGGCGGTGTACGCGGCCCGGTCGAAGTCCGCGCAAAAACCTGACCAGAGCGAGGGCTCCTAGCCCAGGCGGCGGCTTACCCCTGAAGTATCAGCGTTCGACGTAGATGCATTCGCCCGCGCATTGCGCCTGGGCATCCAGCACGGCGGCCTCCAGCTCGTCAGAGACCATCATCACCGGATTGCCGGCCTGGGCGCCGTCGGTCTTCTTGACATAAGCAAGGGAATCGTCCCGGATCTCGAACACCTCGGGGCACAAGTCCTCACAAAGCGCGTCCCCGGTACAAAACTCCTGCTCGATCCAAACTTTCATTTCCGGCTCCTTCTGTCTGGCTGGACCGTCCTCTAACAACATCTAGCGGCGGGGCCCGGCCCTGGGTTAGGGCACTTGGTCCCTCAGTCGGGGCCGAAGGGCTCGATGTCGGCGTAGCTCATCGCCACCAGCTCCAATGCCGCGTCCAGCTCCGCCACCCGGTCACACTCCGGGCAAATGCCTATGTGGCCGGCAAACTCGCCGTCGCCCAGCTCGCCCTCGAAGCCGCACGGGCAGGACATGAACAGCGGCGTCGTCACCAGTTTGAGCCGGGCCTGGCGCAGCGACGCTCCCTCCTCGGCGCCGGTGGGCTGCGAGGTCAGGAAGCTGAAGTTGTCCGCCAGCTCACCGGAGTCGACGCTCACCGGGCAACGAGCCCACACCTCGAGGACGGTACGGCCCTGGGCACGCTTGCGGCACTCGGTGACCAGGTCCTCGACCAGTGACAGTTCATGCATTGTGGTCTCTTCCTCTTCCGTTGTCGGCCCGGTGCCGGTGCACCGGGCGCGCGCATGTCCTTGCCGCTATGGCCAAGCGAACGGCGGCCGCCGCCCGGGGCACGGCCGCTCGGACCACGGGCGACAAGGCGGTACCCAAGCCCGTCGCCGATACCCCGACCGTTACCAGAGCCGCCGGGGGGGCTTCCCCGTAGAGCTCGAGCGTCAGGGCCAGCAGGCCTTCGGGGCCGAGGTCCTCCCAGCAGCTGGTGGGTAAGCCACCTGTGCGCCCCGCTCCCGGGGCGGGCGGCGCTAGCCGCCGCAGCGCGACGGAACCGGCCGGGCGCCGGTCGCAGGCGGCGTCCACGAACACGGCGAAATCGGCCCGGGACAGGTCGAGCGCCATTTCCGGCACCAACTGGTGGGCCCAAGCGACATCGGCGCCGGCCAGTACCGGCAAGCGGTCCTTCTGCCTGAGCAGGATCTTCGCCACCTCCTGCCCGACGCCGTCGTCACCGCGCAACGAGTTGCCATAGCCCACGACGAACACTTTGGAGGAGGCCATTTTCCCGGGTCGGTTACCCGCCGGACCGGCCGATGCGGCGCAGGACTTGTCCCTCGGTGCTCACGATCTCGACCTGCAGCGGCATCTGGCCGACAGCGTGGGTCGAGCACGACAGGCACGGGTCGAACGCCCGTATGACGGCTTCCAGCCGGTTCAGCATCCCTTCCTCGACGTCCTCGCCCTTGATGTAATGGCGGGCCACCTGCAGCACGCCCTGGTTCATGGCCAGGTTGTTGTGGCCGGTGGCGATGATCAGGTTCGCCCACACCACGACACCGTCCTTGTCCACCCGGTAATGGTGGAACAGTGTGCCCCGGGGCGCTTCGGATACCCCCACTCCTTCACGCCGGTTGATGGCGGCGTGCGCCCTCACGTCCTCGCCGAGGATGTCCGGGTCGGACATGAGCTCTCCCACCACGTCGATGCAGTGCAGGATCTCGATCAACCGGGCCCAGTGGTAATGGAACGAGCTGCTCGGGTACCGGCCCAGGCGCCACCTGAACTCGGCCAGTTCGGCGTCGGCGGCCGGCGTCCCCAGTTGGTCGACCACGTTGACCCGGGCGAGGGGGCCGACGCGGTACATGCCCTCGGGGTACCCAAGCGGCTTGTAGTAAGGGAACTTGAGGAAAGTCCACGGCTCGACCGCCTCGCCGAAGTAGTCGGAATAGGTTCGCGGGTCCCCCCGGTCCAGGTGCACCACGCCGTCGCTGCCCACGATGCGTAGGTCACCGTCGGAGTAGGCAGCGTGACCGCTGTCGTGGACGAGGCCCATGAACAAGCTCGGGAAGTTGGCGAACACGGCCGCTTCCTCGACCCAAGAAGCCATGTTTTCCCGGTACCACTCGAGCGCTCGCGCCGCTCGGGCGTGGGCGTCGGGCACCCCGGCCAGGATGGCGTTGCGCTGGTCGGCCTTCAGAGGGGCGCTCACTCCCCCAGGGACGACCCAGGCCGGGTGGACCCGCTTACCACCGAGCCTCTCGATTATCTCCTGGCCGAAACGGCGCAGCGCGATGCCGTCCCGAGCCATTTCCGGCGCCTTTTCCACCACCCCCAGGATGTTGCGTTTGGCCGGGTCGGAGTCGAACCCGAGAAGCAGGTCGGGCGAGCACAGGTGGAAGAAACTGAGGGCGTGGGACTGCACGATCTGGGCCAGGTTCATGACGCGACGCAACTTCACGGCCACCGGCGGCACGGCGACACCAAGGATCTCGTCGCACGCTTTAGCCGAGGAAATGAGGTGGCTGACCGGGCAGATACCGCAGATACGGGCCATCAGCGACGGCATCTCGTACATCGGCCGGCCCTGGGCTATACGCTCGAAGCCCCTGAACTGGGTGACGTGGAAGTGGGCGTCGCGGACTTGTCCCGCCTCGTTCAAAAAGACGGTGATCTTGGCGTGACCCTCGATCCGGGTCACCGGTTCAATAACGATCTCGCTCACTTTTCCTCCCAGATCAGCCGAAGCGGGCCTTGGGGACGCCGTCGGGCACGTGCCCGTCGAGCAGGCCCACGACCACCTCGAATATACGGTCGGCCGAGGGCGGGCACCCAGGCACGAAGACGTCCACCGGCACATAAGCATGCACGGGAAGTGACTCGGCCAGTAGGGCCGGCACGTCTGTAGGTACCTGCGGGTTCAGCGTGGCGTTCTCCACGTACGCCCGCTCCAGGACGGCCTGTGGCCCAAAGGGGTTGCGCATGCCGGGCACGTTGCTGGTGACGGCGCAGTCGCCCAGGGAGACGACCAAGCGGCTGCGCTCCCGGACTTCGCGGATCTTGCGCAGGTCGTCGGACGAACTTACCGCCCCCTCGACGAGCGTTACGTCGACGCCCTCGGGGAACTCTTTGGCGTCGACCAGGCACCCGTAAACCAGTTCGGCGCGCTCGGCCAACAAGAGCAGGCGCTCGTCGATGTCCAGGAACGACATGTGACAACCGGAGCAACCGTCCAACCAGATCGTCGCCAATTTGGCCTTCGCCACGGTCTCTCCTCCATCGTCGCTCATCTGGCCCGCCTTTGGGCGGCCACAAGGTAAGGCAGGTAAGGCCGGCGCTCCTTGGCTTCGGCCACCGACCGGCCCTTCTCTGACAGCGCGCCGGTGGGGCACACCTGCAGGCACTTGCCACAGCTCGTGCACGTGGTGGAGCTGCCCCAGGGCGTGCCCCCGTCGCTCACCACCAGGGCGTTGATACCACGGCCGGCGATGTCCCAGGTGTGCGAGCCCTCGACCTCGTCGCAGACCCGTACGCAACGCGTGCACAGTATGCAACGGTTGTGGTCCAGGATGAAGCGCTCGTGGGTGGCGTCGACCGCCAGCTCAGGGTGCAGCGGCGTGAGCTCGAAGTGGGTGATGCCGAACCTTTGGGCGTGGTCCTGGAGCTCGCAATGCTTGTTGGCCACGCACACCGCACATATGTGGTTGCGCTCCAGGAAGTAGAGCTCGATGATCTTGCGGCGGTAGGCGAGCAGGTCCTCCGACTGCGTGGTGACCTTCATCCCTTCCTCGACGGCCGTGGTACACGCAGGTAGGAGTTTGGGCGAACCTTCGACCTCGACCATGCACAGGCGGCAGGCGCCTATGTCCGAAAGGCCCTCGAGATGGCAAAGAGTGGGGATGCGTATGTCGTTTTCCAGCGCCGCCGACAACACGGACTGATCGGAGCTGGCAGCCACGTCCTTGCCGTCTATGACAAGGGTCTTTACCTCGCTCATGCGCCACCTCCGGCAGGACGCGTCGGGCCGGTACTGACCAGGTCGGGCGTCCCCCAGATGATGTCGGCACCGTCGGCGTCACTGATGGGGCATTTCCCGGCCGGGCACACCCGGTCATCTATGTGGGCCAGGTACTCGTCCCGGAAGTACCGCAGAGTCGAGAACACCGGGTTGGGCGCGCCTTGGCCCAGGCCGCACAAGCTGGTCGCCCTCACCATCGCCGCCAGGCTCTCGAGGCGCTCCAGGTGGGCACGGTTGGCCTGGCCGCGGCTGATCTTGTCGAGCAAACGGTACATCTCCTCGGTACCGACCCGGCAGGGAGGGCACTTCCCGCACGACTCCTCCCGGCAGAAGTCCATGAAGAACTTGGCCACGTCCACCATGCAGGTCGTGTCGTCCATCACGATCATGCCGCCCGAGCCCATGATCGACCCCGCCGCCTGCAAGGTCTCATAGTCGACGGGCATGTCCAGCAGCTGCTCCGGTATGCAGCCCCCGGACGGGCCGCCGGTCTGTACGGCCTTGAAGCTCCTGCCCTCCGCTAGGCCTCCGCCCATCTCGAAGACGATCTGGCGCAGGGTCAGGCCCATGGGTACTTCGATCAAGCCGATGTTGGCGACGGCGCCGGTGAGGGCGAACACCTTGGTGCCCTTGGAACGCTCGGTGCCGATGGAGCTCAACCACCCGCCGCCCCGGGTCACGATCGAGGGGATATTGGCGAAGGTCTCGACGTTGTTGATGAGCGTGGGCGAACCCCAGAGCCCCGCCGCCGCCGGGTAGGGAGGCCTGGGCTTGGGTGACCCCCGGCTCCCCTGGATCGACGCAATGAGCGCCGTCTCCTCGCCACAGACGAAGGCACCGGCCCCGATGCGCACCTCGACCGAGAAGTCGAACCTGGTGCCGGCTATGTCCCGGCCCAGGTACCCGGCATGTTCGGCCTGGCGGATGGCAGTGCTCAGCCGCTTCACGGCCAGGGGGTACTCGGCGCGGACGTAGACGTAACCACTGTGGGCCCCGACGGCATAGCCGGCTATGGCCATCCCCTCGAGCACCTGCTGAGGGCAGCTCTCCAACAGGCTGCGGTCCATGAAGGCCCCGGGGTCGCCCTCGTCGGCGTTGCACACCACGAACTTGCCGGCGGAGGTGACCGCCTTGGCCACCGTCCTCCACTTGAGGCCCGTAGGGTAGCCCGCTCCTCCCCGGCCCCGCAGGCCGCTGCGGACCACTTCGCTGACCACCTGGTCGGGCGTCATCTCGCCCACGGCCTTGCTCAACGCCCCGTAGCCGCCGGCGGCCACGTAGTCCCCGATGCTTTCGGGGTCAACGCGCCCACAATGCTCCAGGACCACCTTGACCTGGTGGGAAAAGAAGGGGTCGTCGTCGACGGCGCGTCCGCCCGTCACCGGGCCGGCCAGGTTGGCCATCAGAAGGTCCACTGTGGCCGGGTCGTCGGCCCGGCAGTGCTCGAAGAGCCGGTGCCCTTCTGGTACCTCGACCAGCGGCCCGGCGGCGCACAGCCCCAGGCAGCCGACCCTCCGCACCGCCACGTCGTCTAGCCCAGCGGCAACGACGCGGTCCCGCACGGTATCGAAGAGCAGGTCCGAACCCATCGACAGGCACCCAGCGGCCAGGCACACGTTGGCCGAGGCGCGTACCCGGCCCGCCGGCACAAGCCGCTCCTGCTGGCGGCGCCGGCGGTGCTCCAACCCCGCCTCGCTGACCGACTTCGCCGCCTCGCTGACTGACTTCGTAGGGGCGCCCGCCTCGCCCGCGCCGCTCACAAGGCCTCCAGTAGTGTCTTTAGCCCCGAGGGGGTCACCTTCCCGTGCACTTGATCGTCGATCACTATCGCCGGCGCCAGGCTGCATGCACCCAGGCAACGCGCCTTGAGCACCGATACCTTCCCGTCGGCAGTGGTGGCGCCCGCTTCGACACCGAGCGTCCGGCCGACCTCGTCCAAGAGGGCGGCGGCGCCGTTTATGTAGCAGGCCGTGCCCGTGCACACCACACAGGTGTGCTCACCCTGAGGCTTGAGCGTGAAGTACGAATAAAAAGTCGCCACCCCGTAGACCTTGCTCGGCGGTACCCGGAGGGACTCCCCCACGTAGGCGAGGGCCTCGTCGTCGAGGTAGCCGAAGACTTCCTGAGCGGTGTGGAGCACCTCGATGAGGCCGTCAGGCCTGTAGCCGAGGCGCCGCATCCGGACGTCCACTTGCCGCCAACGCTTGTCGTCGCTGCGCGGAACGGGTGACACAAGTGTACTTTCAGCCATTCATCGGCCTCCTGTGGCCCTGCCGGGGTCGCTACGGCTCGTAGCCCAAAGCTAACTTAGCCAGCCCAGGACGAGCGGGGGCCGAAGGTCCCATCGATTCGAGCAGTTGGGCACCATGACATCCACGTAGGAATGCCTTAAAAATTGAATTGGGTATTCCCAATATGGCCGACCAGAACCTTCTGCCCCGGACGATGCACAGGGACGACGGCGGAGGCAACCGCCTCCTCGGCCTCGCCGTGCCCTCCCCCCCCGTGGCCAGCCCCCCTGGTCCGGCCCTGGTCGAGGCTCCCCCGGCCGGCCGGGCCCGGTGCCGCCACGCCCTCGCCCTGGTCGTCTTGTTCGCCGCCATCGGGCCGGGGCTGATGGTGATGCTGGCCGACACCGACGCCGGCAGCGTGGTCACAGCCGCGCAGTCGGGCGCCAGTTGGGGCTACTCGCTGTTGCCTCTAGAGGTAGGGCTGATCCCCGTCCTGTACCTCGTCATGGAACTGACGGTGCGGCTTGGCATCGCCACCGGCAAGGGGCATGCCGAACTGGTAAAGGACTGCTTCGGCCAGAAATGGGCCGTCCTGTCCGTCGCCTTGCTCCTGGTGAGCACGACCGGGGCCCTGGTGACGGAACTGGCCGGCCTGGCCGGCGTGGGGCTCATGGAAGGTATCCCGCCCCGGGTGACGGTCCCCGCCGCCGCCGTCTTCCTGGCCCTGGTGGTGATGTCGGGGAGCTATCGGCGGGTCGAGCGGATCGGGCTCGCCCTGGGGCTGTTCGAACTGGCGTTCCTGTTCGCCGCCTTGCGCGCTCACCCGAGCCTGCACGCCGCCGCGACCAGCTTCTTTTCCCTGGGGCCGCTGGGCCGGGGGGGCTACCTGCCTCTGGTGGCCGCCAACGTAGGTGCGGTCATCATGCCCTGGATGATCTTCTACCAGCAGGCCGCCGTGGTCGACAAAGGGCTCCGGCGCGAAAACCTGAGGGCCGGGCGGCTAGACACAGCCGTGGGCGCCGTGATCACCCAGGTCGTGATGATCGCCGTGCTGGTGGCGACGGCCGCCACGCTCCACAGTCACAGCCACGGCGTGAAAACGGGCGGGACTCTGACCAGTGTGCAAGCCATCTCGGCGGCGCTCGTGCCCTACCTGGGCACCGCCGCCGGCAAGCTCGCCTTTGGCCTCGGTATGGCCGGCGCCGCCATGCTGGCCGCCATCGTCGTCAGCCTGGCGGCGGCGTGGGGCTTCGCCGAGCTGACCGGGGCGCGCCGCAGCCTCAATTGCCGCGCCACCCAGGCTCCCTTGTTTTACGGGGTTTACGTCGCTTCGCTGGCCTTGGCGGCGGGTCTCACCCTCGTGGTCGGTTCGCCCGTGCGCCTGTCTGTGGCCATCGAGGTGGGCAACGCCCTGCTGCTGCCGGTGGTCCTCGGGTTCCTCCTGGCCCTGGCGCACAAGGCCCTGCCCGCCCCCTACCGCTTGCACAGGGCGCAGGCCACGGTCACGCTGGTGGTCGTGGTGGCCGTGCTGGCCCTCAACATCGAGCTCGGCGCCCGCCTCGTCGGTCTGTGACGCCCCGGCTAGGGGGACTTGCACCTCGGGGGCCAGGCCCTTGCGGGAGCCCCTAAGTACCGGGGACCAATGGCCCTGACGGTGGAGCTACGGGCCGCCTACTGTGGCGGTTGATGTGCCTCGGGATCCCAGGACAAGTCATCGAACTGCTCAACGACGGCTCAGAGCACGCCTGGGTCGAGGTGAGTGGCGCCCGCCGGCGGGTCAACGTCGCCCTCCTCGAGGGCGAGCACCTGCAGGTCGGCGAGTGGGTGCTCATCCACGTCGGTTTTGCCCTGGCCAAACTTGACGAGCTCGAGGCCGCCCAGACCCTGACAATGCTCGAGGGCATGGCTAAGGCCTACTCCGACGAGCTCGAAGCCATGGCGCGCTCGGGGACGTCGGTGCCCGGGGAGGCGTAGCGGCCGTGCGCTTCGTCGACGAGTTCCGGGACCGGGACAAGGCGGTGGCCCTGGCGGTGCGCATCGCCGAGCTGTGCCCGCCGGGACGGCGCTACAAGATCATGGAGATCTGCGGCGGCCACACCCACACGATCTACAAGCACGGCCTGGAGCACCATCTTCCGCCCACCGTCGAGCTGGTGCACGGGCCGGGCTGCCCGGTGTGCGTCATACCCATGGGCCGGGTGGACGACGCCATCGCCATCGCCCGCACCCCCGGGGTGACCATGGCCTGCTTCGGCGACATGCTGCGCGTGCCCGGGGGCCAGGGCTCCTTTCTCGACGCCAAGGCGTCGGGGGCCGACGTCCGGGTCGTTTACTCGCCCATGGACGCGTTGCAGCTGGCTCTCAACGAGCCCGGTCGCCAGGTCGTGTTCATGGCCATCGGTTTCGAGACGACCGCCCCTTCGACGGCCCTCACCCTGTTGCGGGCCAAAAAAATGGCCGTGCCGAATTTCTCCGTATTTTGCAACCACGTGACCATAATCCCTCCCCTGCGGGCCATCCTCGACGCCGCCGACGTCGACATCGACGGCTTCATTGGGCCGGGCCATGTTTCTGCCGTCATCGGTTGCCGGCCCTACGAGCCCATTGCCCGCGAGTACGGCAAGCCGGTGGCCGTGGCGGGCTTCGAGCCCCTGGACGTGCTCCAGGCCGTCTACCTCGTGGTGCGCCAACTGGCCGAGGGCCGCGCCGAGGTGGAGAACCAGTACAGCCGCGTCGTCACCTGGGAAGGCAACCGCAGGGCCGTCGAAGCCATCGCCGCCACCATGGAACCGCGGCCCCATTTCGAGTGGCGCGGCCTGGGTTCCATCCCCTGGTCGGCATTGCGGCTGCGGGACGAGTTCCGCGCCTTCGACGCCGAGGAACACTTTGATGTCCCCGGCGTGCGCGTCGCCGACCCCCGGGCGTGCCAGTGCGGAGAAGTGCTGAGGGGCCGCCTGCGCCCGTGGGAATGCCGCGTGTTCGGTACGGCGTGCACGCCCGAAAAGCCCATCGGCACGTGCATGGTCTCGAGCGAAGGGGCCTGCGCCGCGTACTACAACTTCGGTCGCGTCAACCTGGAGCGGCCCCGGGCCAGGGCCCGGTCGTGACGAGCGGGCAGCAAACGGGCGGGAAAAAACGCGCCTTCGGCCCCACCGTGGTCAACCTCTCCCACGGGGCGGGCGGAAAAGCGAGCCGCGCCCTGGTCGAGGCGGTCTTCCTGGAAGCGTTCCTCAACCCCATGCTGGCCCCGCTCAACGACGGGGCGGTGGTGAGCGTCGCCGGCCGGCCCGTGGCCTTCACGACAGACTCTTTCGTGGTCTCACCTATCTTTTTCGCCGGCGGGTGCCTGGGCGACCTGGCCGTCAACGGCACAGTCAACGACCTGGCGGCGTGCGGCGCCCAACCCTTGGCCCTGTCCGCCGGCTTCATCATCGAGGAGGGCTTCGCGGTGGCGGACCTGGAACGGGTCGTGGCGGCCATGGGCGCCGCCGCCAACGCCGCCGGAGTGCCCATCGTCACCGGCGATACCAAAGTGGTCGAGCGCGGCAAGGGCGACGGGTGCTACGTCAACACGTCCGGGATCGGGCTGGTAGACGAGCGGGCCATTTCCATCTCGGCCACTGCCGCCAGGCCCGGGGACCAGGTCCTGGTGTCGGGCCCGATCGGCGACCACGGCACCGCCGTCATGCTCGCCCGGGGGACGCTCGGGATCTCGGCCGATGTCGTTTCCGACACCGCGCCGCTCAACGGGCTGGTCAACGTGCTGCTGGAGGCGGCTGGCAGCGCCGTGCACGTCCTGCGTGACGCCACCCGGGGAGGTGTCGCCACCGTGCTCAACGAGGTGGCCATGGCCAGCGCGGTGGCGGTGGTCCTGGAAGAGACGGCGCTGGTCGTCCGGCCCGAGGTCGCCGGCGTATGCGAGCTGTTGGGCCTCGACCCCCTTTACGTCGCCTGTGAAGGGCGCATGGTCGTCGTGGTGGCCAAAGAGGCGGCAACCGACGCCCTGCGAGCCATGCGCGCCCACCCCCTCGGCGCCGGCAGCGTCATCATCGGGGAAGTGGCGCCCGAACCGGCCGGTCTCGTGCTGGAGAACACCGGCTTCGGCGGGGCCCGGGTCGTCGACATGCTGGTCGGCGACCCTCTGCCCCGGATCTGCTGAGGTCCCGGCGGCCATCGTTACCAGGTGACGCTTTAGCAATGACGAATTTGCCAATGACGGGCGACCTGAGAGCGCACCGGGTCTCCATAAGGGTGGAGGGCATCGTCCAGGGCGTCGGTTTCCGCCCCTTTGTACGCAACCTGGCCACCGCACTGGGCTTGGCGGGGTCCGTGCGCAACGACATGGCCGGGGCCTTCATAGACGTGGAGGGCCTACCGGAAGCCATCGGGACGTTCCTGTCGCGCTTGGAGAACGATGCTCCCCCGCTGTGCCTCATAGAGCGAATAGAGACCAGCCCCCTCGCCCCGTCCGGCGGGACGGGCTTCGTCATCTCGCCCAGCGACCCCGCGGGCGAGCGCCGGGCCCTCGTGCCGGCCGACACCGCCACCTGCGGCGACTGCCTGGCCGAGCTGTTCGACCCCGCCGACCGGCGTTACCGGTACCCGTTCATCAACTGCACCAACTGCGGGCCGCGCTTCACCATCGTGCGCGACGTCCCCTACGACAGGCCCAACACCACCATGGCCGCGTTCGGGATGTGCGCCGACTGCGAGCGTGAGTACGCCGACCCCGACGACCGCCGCTACCACGCCCAGCCCACCTGCTGCCCGGCCTGCGGCCCGGTGCTCAGGCTGGTCGACGCGGCTGGGGCCCCGATCGACGACAGAGCCCCGATCGACGACACGGACGGGGACGGGCCGCTGGAACAGGCGGCCGCCCTCCTGCGCCACGACAAGATCGTCGCCGTCAAGGGATTGGGCGGCTTTCACCTGGCCGTCCGGGCGTCATCCGAGACCGCAGCCGCGGCGCTGCGCTCCCGCAAGCAGCGAGAAGACAAGCCCTTCGCGGTGATGGTCCTCGACACAACCACAGCCCGGCAGCTCTGCGAGATGGACGAGCTCGAGCAGCGCCTCCTGGAGAGCCCCCGCCGCCCCATCGTGCTCCTGGCCCGCCGGGCCTGCTCAGCCGAGCCGACCACCGGCCCCGGCATCGCCCCCTCCGTCGCCCCGGGGAACCGGCACCTCGGCCTGGTGCTGCCTTACACACCCCTCCACCACCTGCTCGCCCGCGCCCTGGGGGAACCGTTCGTCCTCACCAGCGGCAACGTCTCGGACGAACCCATCGCCTTCCTCGACGACGAGGCCCGGGCCCGGCTGAGCGGCATCGCCGACGCCTTCCTCACCCACGACCGGCCCATCCACATGCGCACCGACGACTCGGTCACCCGCGCTTTGCAGGGCGGCGCCACCCTCCTGCGGCGGTCCCGGGGGTACGTGCCCCAACCTCTGCTCCTGCCCCGGGCGCTGCCCCGCTCCGTGCTGGCTTGCGGCGCCGAGCTGAAGAACACTTTCTGTCTGGCCCAGGGCCGGCGCGCTTTCGTGTCCCACCACATCGGCGACCTGGAGAACTACGAGACGCTGAGGTCGTTCACCGAGGGCATACGCCACTTCAGCCGCTTGTTCGACGTGCACCCCGAAGTG
>JBEKNX010000101.1:0-15266 GCA_049522375.1 Acidimicrobiales bacterium
GGCCGCCGTCCTGAACCTCGCCTTCGGAGGCCTCAGGGCCGAAGTGGCTCGCAGTGCCGCCTTTGACGAGAACATCGCATCGGTCGCCGTCTCGCGCGCCCTGGGCTACCGGGAAAATGGCCACTACCGCGCCGCCCCCCGGGGCACGCCCGTGCCCGCCACCCGGTTCGAACTGACGGCCGCAGAATGGCGGGCCCGTCAGGAGAGCATGCCCTGGACCAGAGTCGTCGGGCTGGGGCCGTGCTTGCCCATGTTCGGCCTCGGCCCCGCCTGACCCGCCGCTGACCCGGGCCGGGCACTGCCCCACAGAGCGGTGCTAGGCGCTTGACCAGTGGCGGCGGGCCAGCCGCCCGGTCTTGACACCGGGTGACGTCGGCGGACTACTATAGTTCGATATGGACGTATTACGCGCAGAAACGAACATTCTTGTCACCGAGGTGAACAGTCAACCCGATTGTTGGCGCCGAGCTGCTCAGGTGGCGTCGGCCGGTGGCCTTCCCGAGCACGGGAGCCGGGTCGCCCTGGTGGGCTGCGGCACGTCGCGGTATATGGCGGAGGCGGTCGCCTCGTGGCGCGAAGGCGCCGGCTTGGGCGAGAGCGACGCTTTCGCCGCGTCGGAGATGCCCCCCGGGCGGGCCTACGACTTCGTCGTGGCCATCTCGCGCTCGGGCACTACGACGGAGATCCTCCGCCTCATCGAGGCCATGTCGGCACGCACCAAGGTGCTCGCCATCACCGGCTCGGCGTCTACCCCCGTCGCCGAAGCGGCGGCCCGCAACATCTCCCTGCCCTTCGCCGACGAGCAGGCGGTGGTCCAGACCCGTTTCGCCACGAGCGTGTGCGCGCTGTGGCGCGCCCACCTCGGCCACGACGTCGAGCACCTGGCCCGCCTGGCCGAGGAACGGCTGGCGGCCCCGTTGCCCGAGGGGCTCGGGAACTACCGGCAATTCGTGTTCCTGGGCCACGGGCCGGGCGCGGGCTTGGCCAATGAGGCGGCCCTGAAGCTGCGGGAGGCGTCGCTGTCCTGGTCCGAGGCTTACCCGTCGATGGAGCTGCGCCATGGGCCGATCAGCCTCCTCGAAGCGCACAGCCTGGTTTGGTCCCTCAGCGAACTTCCGGCCGGCCTCGACGAGGAGGTGCGGGCCAGTGGCGCGACCCTCGAGCCGCCCGCGCCCGGCGGGGACCCGGTGGCCGAACTGGTCCGGGCACAACGCGCCGCCATCGCCCTGGCCCAGCTCAAGGGCATCGACCCGAGCCAGCCGCGCCGGCTCGCCCGGTCGATCGTGCTGAAATGAGCCTGCGATGACAGGCGCTCGTGGTCGGCTCAGCTCGGTGGGCCGCCCGTGGACATGAGCTCTGTGCTCGCCCTCGACATCGGCGGGACGAAACTGGCCGCCGCCGTGGTCAGCGCCGACGGCAGCGTCCGCGGCCGGCGGGTCATCGACACAAGGCCGGAAGAGGGTGCCGACCGGGTCATCCAACGGGCGCTCGAACTGGCCGCCACCGTGCGCCAAGACCAAGGCACCTCTGCACCGTTGACCGCCCTCGGCGTCTCGACCAAAGGGATCACCCGGGAAGACGGTGTCCTGATCGCCGGCATGCCGGGTTGGTCGCGCCTACGCATCCCGGCCCTCCTGCGGGAGCGGTTCCCCGACCTGACGGTCTCGGTCATGAACGACGTGAAAGCCGCCACCCTGGCCGAGATGACCTGGGGGGCGCTGCGGGGAATATCGCACGGCGTCTACCTCAACCTCGGGACGGGCATCGCCGCCGGGATCGTCACCGGTGGGGAGATACTCGAGGGCGCGCACGGGGCGGCGGGCGAGATCGGTTACATCCTCACCGACCGGGAGGCCCTGCAGCCGAGCCAGCCCGGGCCGACGTTGCCCGAGGACGTCCCGGCTCCCCTCGAAGAGCTCATCGGCGGGCGGGCGGTGCCGGCTCGCACCAAAGAGGCGCTCGGGCTGGCGCTGACGATGGAACAGCTCACCGAGCGGAGCAGCCAGGACGACAAAGCCGCCGCCCTGCTCGAAGACATCTTGAGCGAGCTGGCGCGCTGGACCGTCAACCTCGCCATAGTGCTCGACCCCGAACGGGTGGTCATCGGCGGGGGTTTCCTGCGCTCGCCCTCGGACCTGTGCAGCCGGGCCCGCAAGGCGTTCGACCAAGCTGCGGTGTTTTGCCCCCAGGTCGAGCCGGCCCATTTCGGTGCCGACTCGGCCCTGGTGGGTGCTGGTGCCTTGGCCCTTCGAGCTGAGGCGTCGCCCCAACGTCCTATCTTGCCCATTGGCAGGACTATCTAAAGGAGAGGTACCACATGACAAAGCAAAGGTATAAGTTCCTGCGCAAAGCGGCGGTCTCGGGAGTGGCCGGTGCCCTCCTGGTGACTTGCCTGGCGGAAGCCTCATCAGCGGCGACAACGTCATCAGCCAACAGGCCTGCCGTGCAGGACGTGACCATAAACGTCGCCTTCGCGTCTTACCCGGCACCGCCCAAAGCGGCGCTGGCCGCCTTCACGAAGTCGACCGGCATCACCGTCAACTACTCGGACATCCAATGGGACAACCTGCAGACCAAGATCGCCGCCGCCGCCGAGGCGCACACGTACTTCGCCGATGTCACCGACGTCGACTGGTCCAAAGTCGGCGAGTACTACCAGACGAAGTGGTTCATGCCGCTCAACAAGTACTTCAACGTGGCGTCGCTACCGGCCCAGTACCCCCAGGTCGGCTCGTTCATCCGCAACGGCGAGCTCATCGGCATGCCGAGCGACGCATCGCTGCTGGTGACCGACGTCAACACCAAGGACTTCGCCAAGGCCGGCATCACCAAGATGCCGGCCACCTTCGCCCAGTACCAAGCCGACCTCGAGCAGATCCAGGCCAAGGGCGTGGTGGCCCATCCCCTGGACATCCCGTTCGCGGCGGCCGAGGGACTGTCGACCTACTGGTACGAGATGACCGCCGCCTTCGGTGGCGGGGTCCTCAGCAGCTCCTACAAGCCGGAGTTCACGTCGCCCTCCTCCGCCGGCTACAAGGCAATGACCTGGATGGTGGAGGCCTACAAGGACGGCCTCGTACCCAAAGGCAACCTCGCCCTGGAGGACTACCAGGCGTTCAGCGACGACCAGGCCGAAAACCTGACGGCGAGCGTCTTCTCGGACTATTCCGGTGATATCGGCACTATTTATGACGTGGCCAGCTCCTCCAAGGTGGCGGGCGACATCGAGTACATCCCCACCCCCGGGGTCAACGGGCCCGCCCCCAACCTGGCCAACCCGGACGGGATCGGCATCCCGGTGACGGCCAAGCACGTCAGTGCGGCGGTGGAGTTCATCAAGTGGTACGACTCGGGGGCCAACCAGGCCGCCTTCGCCGGTGCCGACGGGGTGGCGGGCTCTATCAACGGTTTCCCCCTCCCGGCCAATAACTCCGGGCTGGCCCTGCTCGTCTCCTCCGGCAAGGTCCCCGGCGCGGCCGAGCTCGCCTATTTGACCAAGGACCACTCCCGGGCCATCTGCTGATGTGAGGGCCTGCCCGTGCCACCGAGCCCCGAGGCCTCCTCGAGGGTGAGCTCGGCGCGGGCAGGAGATCTGGCACCGCCGCCACCGGCCGGCGTCAAGCGGCGGCCCCGGCGGGACGGTGCTCTCCCCTACGCCATGGTGGCGCCGCTCGTCGTCTTCATAGGCGCGCTCGCCATCTACCCGACGGTGCTCACCGTCATCGAGGCCTTCTTCCACTCCGATCCCCTCACTCCGCCCAACCATTTCGTGGGGTTCGGCAACTTCTCCGCCGTTTTTGAGAACCCTCAGGTGCGGCACAGCATCGAGAACACCGGCTGGTACGCGCTCTTCGGCGTGGTGCTCACCGTCGGCTTCGGCACCGGCATCGCCCTGCTCCTGCAGCGGCCCTTCCGGGGCCGAGGCGTCCTGCTGGCCATCGTCATCCTGCCCTGGGCGCTGCCGGGCGTGGTCGAGGGAGTGATCTGGTCGTGGATCTACAACCCAACGTTCGGCGTCCTCGACTCGGTCCTGAAGAGCGCGCACCTCATCGGCCAGTACCAGCTCTTCATCGGCTCCCACCAGATCGAGACCATCCTGTTCATCGCCCTGGTCCAGGTTTGGCAGATCACGCCGCTGGCGGCGCTGCTCGTCCTGGCCGCCACCCAGTCCATTCCCGACGAGCTGTACGAGAGCGCCCGCGTGGACGGAGCGGCCTGGTACCAGCACATCACCCGCATCACCCTGCCGCTGGCCCGTCCCGCCATAGCCGTCGCCGCCGCCGAAGCCCTGGTCATGTCCATCAACATCTTCGACCAGGTCTACGTGCTCAACGCCGCCGCCACCACCGGCTCGTCGCTGATGAGCCAGACGTATTTCATAACGTTCCAGGACTTGAACTTCGGACAGGGGTACGCCCTGTCGTTTTTCGCCACAGTGGCGACGATCCTGCTGTCATTGCTCATCTTGAAGGTCGTGTACCGCAAGGTCGAGTACTCATGAGGCGCCGGGCCGGGCAGCTGGGGCGCATCGTCGCCCTGGGCATGGTCGTGGTGTGGTCGCTCTTCCCCATTTACTGGGCCCTGCAAACGAGCCTGTCCACCAACGTTGCCGTCCAAAGCACTCCCGTCCAGTGGTGGCCCAGCCACCTGAGGTTTACGGCTTATCAGGCGCTGTTCGGGGCGGGCCCGGAAAGCCAGGACGCCGCCGGGGGCATCGCCCGGTCCCTGATAAACATAACGGTGGAGGCGACCGGGGCCACCGTCCTCACCCTCATAGTGTCCGTCCTCGGCGCCTACGCCTTCGCCCGTCTTCACTTCCGGCTGAGAGGCGTACTTTTTTATTCGGTCATCGCCACTTTGATGCTCCCCGTATATGCCACGCTGATCCCTCTTTACCGCATCATGGCCGATCTCAGGCTGGTGGACACTTATACGGGCATAATCCTCGTCTATACCTCGGGGTTCATCCCCCTGGCTATGTGGATCATGTACAACGTCTTCATGGCCCTCCCCCGCGCCATCGAAGAGGCGGCGTTCATCGACGGGGCGTCAACGATGCAGGCCTTCCGTAAAGTCGTACTGCCCATGGCGCGGCCCGGGATCGCGGCCACCGCCATCGTCACTTTTCTGTTCGGCTGGAGCCAGTTCATTTTCCCGCTGGTCCTCAGTAGCAGCAGCTCGACCCAACCGTTGACTGTCCTGCTGGCCGCCATCGACAGCCGGGACGTGCCGTACACCATCGTCAACGCCGCCGCCATAGTCGCGGTGGCCGTCCCGGCGGTGATCGTCTTCTTTCTCAACCGCTGGATCGTCACCGGCATAACCGCCGGCAGCGTCAAATAGACCAGCAGCCTGCGGGTCGACCGCCCGTCATACCAGCTGGACTTCGGGGCCGACCTCCTCCAGGGCCTTTACCGCCTGAGGATCGGCGTCGGTGTCGCTGATAATGAGGGTGACGGCTTCGACCGGACAGATCGTGGCGAAGGCGACATGGCCGATCTTGGAGCGGTCCGCCACGACGACTACCTGACGGGCGCGCCCGATCATGGCGCCGTTGCTGTGGGCCTCCACGGCGTGGTGCGTCGTGCACCCGGCCCGGACATCGATGCCGTCAACGCCCACGAAGACGATGTCGAGGTTAAGCGAGGCGAGGCTGGCTTCGGCCAGAGGTCCCGACAGTTCGTAGGAATTACCCCTCACCGTCCCCCCCGTGACGACGAGGGTCAGGTTGGGGCGCACGGCCAGTTCCGACGCAATGTTCAGGGCGTTGGTGACGATCGTAAGGCCCTGACGGTCGGCCAGCGCCCGGGCCACCTCGGTGGCGGTGGTGCCCCCCGTCAGCCCTACGGCCATTCCCTCGACGACGTGGGAAGCCGCCTCCTGGGCGATACGGCGCTTCTCTTCGGCATGACGGACGCCCTTGTAGCGCAACGGCAGCTCGTAGGAGACGGCGTGGACGACGGCCCCGCCATGGGTACGGCCCAGCAGCCGCTGCTGTTCGAGCATGGCCAGGTCGCGCCGGATCGTGGCGGAGGCGACGCCGAGGTCCTGGGCCAGTTCGGCCACGCCCACGGACCCGCCGTCGGCGAGGCGCCCGAGGATGGCTGAGAAGCGTTCTTCTCTCCTCATCCTCATCGCTCCAAACGTAGTTCCGTTGCTCAAAGCGTGCACAAATGTGAGCACGTCCTCAAACAGCCGCCGATTGCTCGGCGGCGGTGGCGGTCTTGCCCGGCCGGTGAGGCGCGGTGCCGTCTTCGCAGTTCGTCGAGAGGCGTTCGCTCACATATTCGGTCGGCCCCTAGGGATTGTGACAATTGCCTCTACCCCCAGCGGCGACGCGGCGCGAGGGTGGCCGCATGCCCGAGGACCACCGCAAGCTCCATGGGTGACCCCCACGCGTTCCTTTCCCGGGGCCGGCGTGCCCCGGCCCACCGGCCCGTGGCCACCCGCGTCCACGACTGGCAGGAACTGTTCGAACCTTTTTCCCGCCCGGAGGCGGCCGAACAGGCGTCTCGCTGCATGTCGTGCGGCATCCCCTACTGCCACTCCGCCTGCCCCCTCGGCAACCTGATATCGGACTGGAACGACCTGGCCTACCGGGGCCGGTGGCGCGACGCGTCCGAACGCCTGCACGCCACCAACAATTTCCCCGAGCTGACGGGCCGGCTGTGCCCGGAGCTGTGCGAAGCCGCATGTGCCCTGTCCATAAACGACGAGCCCGTCACCAACGCCGTCGTGGAAAAGCAGATCGCCGAAGTGGCCTGGTCCGAGGGCTGGGTCGTCCCCCAGCGGGCCAGCGCTCAGACCGGCAAGATGGTGGGCGTGGTGGGCTCGGGCCCAGCCGGTCTCGCCGTGGCCCAGCAGCTGGCCCGGGCCGGCCATCAGGTCACCGTCTTCGAGCGCGCCCGGCGCGCTGGGGGGGTGCTGCGCTACGGCATCCCCGACTTCAAACTGGAGAAATGGGTCCTGGAGCGTCGCCTGTCCCAGCTGCGCGCCGAAGGGGTGTCGTTCCGCTGCGGGGCCGAAGTCGGTACCGACATCCCTGCCGGGGAGCTCATCGGGCCCGGGGGCGACTTCGACGCCCTCGTCCTGGCCGGGGGGGCGACGGCCGCCCGGGAGCTGGACATTCCGGGCCGCGACCTGCTCGGGGTGCACCAGGCCGTCGAGTACTTGGTAACGGCCAACAAGGTCCTCGAAGGTGAGGCGGCGCCGTCGCCGACGCTCACGGCGGCCGGTAAAGACGTGGTCGTCATCGGTGGCGGCGACACGGGAGCCGACTGCCTGGGCACCGCTCTGCGCCAGGGAGCCGCATCGGTGCACCAGCTCGAGATCATGCCCCGGCCCGCCCAGGGCCGGGACCCGGCCGTGCCGTGGCTGGCGTGGCCCCGCCCGCTACGGTCTTCGGCCGCTCACCACGAAGGCGGCGAACGGGCCTGGTCCGTGTCCACCAAGCGCTTCCTCGACGACGGCCATGGCCGGGTGGCAGGGCTCGAGGTGGCGGACGCGACGATGAAAACTGAGGACGGGCGTCACCGCTTCGAGCTCGTCCCGGGCTCCGAGCGGGTGATGGGAGCCAGCCTGGTGCTGCTGGCGCTCGGTTTCTCGGGCCCCGAGCACTCCCCCCTGCTGGCCCAGCTCGGGGTGAGCCTCAACGCCAGGGACAACGTGGCCCGCGACGACCATTGGGCCACCACTGTCCCGGGGGTCTTCGTGTGCGGGGACATGGGCCGGGGCCAAAGCCTGCTGGCGTGGGCTATCGCCGAGGGGCGCAGCACCGCCGCGGCTGTGGACCGCTGGTTGATGGGCGACACGTTGCTGCCGGCGTCGCTGCCATTTGCGCCGCCTTGAGGCCCTAGCCTTCGGCGGGCAGGCGGGCGGAATAGATCGAATAACCGTCCACGGCACGGGCCACATAGGTCGCCGTCACTGTCGCCGCCATCATCGGGACCACCAGTGCGAACCCGGTGTGCGTCAGCTCGAGGACGAGGGCCAGGCCGGCCAGGGGCGCCTGCATGGCGGCACCGGTCATCGCCGCCGCCCCGACCATGGCAAAGGCCCCTACGGGAGCGCCCGGCCAGAGGTGCGACCATGCCAAGCCCAGGAAGGCGCCCAGAAGGGCCCCGGTGCTCAGTGTCGGCGTGAACAGACCACCGGCCGCCCCGCTCCTTAGGCACAGGGCCGTCACCAACGGCTTCAGGCAGAACAGGGCGAACAACAAGGTCAGGGTGCCCTGCCCGAGGAAGGCGTCGTGGGCGACGTCCTGCCCGTTCCCGAACAGCTGGGGGTAGGCGAACCCGATCAGCCCCAGGACGCCGAAGGCCGCCACCATGGTCGGCACCAACTTCGCCCCGGTGCAGCGGTGGTAAGAAACCCACCCGATGAGCCGGGTATAGCCGGCCGCCAGCAACCCCACCACCGGGCCGGCCACCATCGCCCAGGCCACCAGCGTGACGCTCAAATGGTAGGCCGGGACATCCAGGTAGGTCGCATGGGAGGGCAGGTAGATCCACGCCGTCGTCGTCGCGATGAAAGCGCACGCCAAGGCCGGGAGCACGGCAGGCAGGACGGTGCTGCCCAGGAGGACCTCAACGGTGAACAAGGCCCCGCCCAGGGGCACGTTGTAGACGGCGGCCAGGCCGGCGCCGGCGCCGCAGGCGACCAACAGCTTGCGCTGCCCGTCGGTCAAGCCCAACCATCCCGACAACACGCTGCCCGACGCCGCCCCCAGCAGCTTGGGGGCCTGCTCGCGCCCTAGCGAGGCGCCCATGCCGATGACGACCTCGGAGATGACACCGGTGCCCAGGCAGCGGCGGAACGACAAGCGCGCGTCGCCTCGCCAAATGGCGTCATCGACCTCCGATTTCTCGCCCTTGGTGTAGCGCCGCAGCAGGTACCACGAGACGCCGCCGACCAGCCCGGCCACCAGCAACGAGATAAGGCGCCGGGAGTCGCTCGCCCGCTCGACGGCCTGTTCGAGCGGCCCTGAGGAGAAGTTGAAGGCCAGGTGCTGGACGCCGAAAAGCAGCGCCATCATGGCGTCCCCGAAAAGCCCGGCGGCGACGCCCGTCAGGGCGATGCCCACCCAGAACATCCCGCTCAAAGCTGCGTCCCCGTCGCCGGCGGCGTTGGGTTGCTCCATGGCTCCCCGCCCGGAGGGCAGACGCCATTTCAAGAGGGGAAGCGGTTGGCGCCGGCGCCTCGTCCTGTCTTGGCGCGCCCGTCCCCGGCCCTGCCCGCGCCCCGCGGACGGCGCAGCGTCGTCGTCCCCCTCCGCGAGCCCCGGCGACATCAGCTCCGGCCCCCGCGCATGGGGGCCGAGCCCACCGAGATCGGGCGCCGCCGGCAGTTCAGCATCTCCCGGCGGCCACAATAGCCATCGCGGTGGCGGCTCAGCGGTAGGCGTCGAGCCCGAGGTGGACCGCCAGCCCCAGGCCGGCGCAGGCGATGAGGACGCGCAGCGGGGCGGCAGGGACGTGGCGTACAACGATGGGGCCCAGGCGCCCCCCGGCCAGGAACCCGAGGCCGAGCGGTATTGCCGCCGACCAGCGCACCGGCCCCCACACGATGAACGCCAGCGCGGCCACGGCGTTGGCCGAGCCGAGCAGGAGGTTCCTCAACGCCGTGGCCCGGGGCAGCGGCTCGACCGTGCTCACCAGCAGCAGCGCCAGCAGGACGACCCCAGCGGCGGCGCCGAAGTAGCCGCCATAGATGGCCACGGAGAACACGCCCGCGCTCAGCACCGCCCTCGACCGGCGGGGCCGCCGGGGCGCCGGCCTTGCCAGGCGACGCGGTACCACGACGGCCAACGAAGCCACCCCAATGAGCCAGGGCACCAGCCGGGCGAAGGCGGTCGAGGGAGTGGCCAGGAGGAGCAGACCGCCGGTGAGGCCCCCGGCGACGGCAAAGGGGACCAAGCGGCGCACCGTCCGGCCCTGTCCGCTGAGCTCGGGGCGGAACCCCCATACCGACCCCAGGCCGCTGAACACGAGGGAGACGGTGTTGGTGACGTTGGCGCTCACCGGCGACAGGCCCGCGGCCAACAGCGCCGGGTAGCTGACCAGGGACGCCAGCCCGGCCACGCTGCCGCTCAGCCCGCCACCGAACCCGGCTATCAGCAGCCAAAATGGATCGAGGAGTCGCAATGTCTGTCCGGCCTTGGCCCGCGATCCTAAGCGCGGCGAGCGCCCCGCTCCGCTTACCGCCCCCGGGCCCTAAGCTCGCCCTGCAAGCGCCCCAGTCCCCTCCTGGCCCCAAGGAGAACGACGTGCAAGGAACGGGCCCCAACCGCTTCGCCCGCCAGCTATTCGACGGGCTTCCTGCCCGTTACGACCGCCTGGCCGAGGTGCTGTCCTTCGGCCAGAACGGCCGGTGGCGCAGGGCGATGGTCGACGCCGTGGCGGTGCCGGCATCCCGGGTGCCAGCATCCCGGGTGCCAGCATCCCGGGTGCCGGCATCTCGGGTGCCAGCATCCTGGGTGCTCGACGTCGCCACCGGGCCGGGCGGGGTCGCCCTGCAACTGGCAGCTCGAACGGGGGCGCAAGTGACCGGGGTCGACATCACCCCGCAGATGCTGAAGGCAGCCCAGGCCAACCTGGCCCGCAGCCCCGCCGGCCGGCGCGTCGACCTGGTCCTGGGGAGGGCCGAGGACCTGCCTTTTGCCGATGCCACCTTCGACGCTCTCACCTTTACGTACCTGCTCCGTTACGTGGCCGACCCGGCCGCCACCCTGCGCGAACTGGTGCGGGTCGTAAAGCCCGGAGGGGCCATCGCCAGCCTGGAGTTCCACCCGCCCCGCGACTTTCCCTGGCGCCCAATGTGGGCCCTTTACACGCGCCTGGTCCTGCCCGCCGCGGGCTGGGCGCTGGGCGGGCGGGAGTGGTTCGAGGTGGGCCGCTTCCTGGGCCCGTCGATAACGCGCCACTACCGGGACTACCCGGTGGCCTGGCACGTCGACGCGTGGCGCGAAGCAGGCGTCGAGGCGGTCGACGCCCACCTCATGAGCCTGGGCGGGGGCCTGGTGATGTGGGGGCGGAAGTCCCCGGCCCAGGGCTCGGCGGCCGGCCCGGGCCCGGTCGGCCCTGAGCCGCCGGCGCACGAGACCGCCCGTGCCTGACGCCGCCGGCAGCGCGCCCGGACGCCGCTCCCCCTCCCCGAGGCCGGCCTGGTACGCAGTGCCTCCGGGCCGGGGGCGGGACTGGCTCACGGTGCTCCACCCTCCGTACACCGCCTGGCACCTGAGCTACGTGCTGATGGGGGCGAGCTTGGCGCCCCGTTTCCACCTCGAGCGATTGGCCGCCACGTTGATCGCCTTCGGTCTGGCCGTGGGCATCGGCGCCCACGGCCTGGACGAGCTGCGGGGACGGCCTCTAGGCACCGAGATCCCCTCGGTGGTCCTCGCCACCGTGTCCGCTGCCGCCATCGCCGGCGCCGTGGTGCTGGGAGTTCTGGGGACCGAACAGGTGGGATGGGGACTGGCCGTCTTCATCGTGGTAGGGGTCGCCCTGGTGGTGACGTACAACCTCGAGCTGTGGGGTGGGCGGCTGCACAACGGGACGATGTTCGCTCTGGGGTGGGGATCGTTCCCGCTGCTCACGGCCTACTACGCACAGGCCGCCAGCATCCGTCCGGCCGCCGTGGTAGGCGCCGCGTTCGCGTTCGGCCTGTCCAGCGCGCAACGCGAGCTCAGCATGGAAGCCCGGGAGGTCCGCCGCCGGGTCGTCGCCGTCGAGGGCGAGCGGACGTACTCCGACGGTAGCCGCCGGCCCATCTCGCACACGTCGCTCCTGCGGCCCCTCGAGCGCGGCCTGGTCGCCCTTTCATGGTCCACGTGCCTGCTCGGCGTCAGCCTGGTCCTGGCCCGGACCGGGCACTAGGGCGGGACCGGCAGCGGCCGCACCCGCCCGGGTGGTCGCAGGCGCGCTGTCCCTGCCAGACTGTCCCCGTGGTCGACTGGGTACGAGTGCAAGCCCCGGTCCGTGTCCTGGACGCGGGAGGGTGGACGGACACCTGGTTCGCCCGGACAGGGAAGGTCTGTCACGTGGCCGCCGGCCCCGGCGCCGAGGTGTTCGCTCGGTGCTATCCCGGCCGGTCCGCGGCGGCCGGCGCCACGACGGTCCAACTGCGCGTCCCTGACTTCGCCGAGGAGTACGGGTTCAGCACCGACGCGCCCCCAGGGCGCCACCCCCTGCTCGAGGCGACGCTGTGCCACTGGGCGCCGAAAGACAGCCACCTGGAGGTGAGGCTGGCCTCGGACGTCCCTCCCGGGTCGAGCCTGGGGACCTCGGCCACGGTGGTGGTAGCCCTGCTGGCCGCCCTGCACGCCCTTTCGGGCAACGACGACGACCGGACGGCCCTGGCACGCGCCGCCCACGAGATCGAAACGGTCGACCTGTGCCTGCAGAGCGGCGTCCAGGACCAGGCCGCTGCCGCCTTCGGCGGGGTCAACGTCGTGGACATCGCTCCATATCCGACGTTCACCGTTCGTCAACTGGGCATTTCTCCCGAGACATGGGAAGCGCTGGGCCGCCGCGTCGTCACGGTCTACCTGGGGGCCCGCCATGTCTCCAGCGCCATGCACGAAACCGTCATCAAGCGCCTGGCCGGCGACGAGCTGTACGCCGAGAGGCTCCTGGCCCCCCTGCGCGCCGCGGCCGAGAACGCGGCAACGGCGCTGGTGGCCGGCGACATCGCCGCTTACGGAGAGGCGATGATCACCAACACCCACGCCCAGGCCGGGCTCCACCCCGCTCTTGTCAGCGAGCCCGCCCAGGAAGTCATCGAACTGGCCCGCCGCCACGGTGCCGTCGGCTGGAAGGTAAACGGGGCGGGGGGCGACGGGGGCACGGTCAGCCTGATAGGCCCGGACGACCCCGGTCCGCTGCTCCGGGCCCTCCAGGAGCTCGCCGCCGTCACGGTCCTCGCCCTGCAGCCTTCCGCGGCGGGAGCGCGCGTCATAGACCAGGGGTGAAGCCCGGGCGGAAAACGGGATGCTCGTTTGGACGGCTTCCTCGGTCAACCACACCACCAACCACCGGTTGCTCCAGCTCCAGGTCCGTCAAGCGGCCGCCGCGGTGGGGGCCGCACTGCCTTCGGTCCAATCACAGCTGGCAGATGCCCTTCAGGTGGAAAGCGGCCCTAGCGCCGGCCCGTTCCTAGAGGCCTGCTTCACGGTCCCTGCTCGACCATCTGGCCTCGCAGCTCATCCCCGAGGGCGCGGCGGACGATGTGGTCATCCTCGGGCTGCGTTGGCAGAACTGAGCCGTTCCGCGGCCACGGTCTCGGTCTGCGAGCCGGGTAACGGGGCCCTTGTGATCACGATGGGTGGCGAGTACGACATTGGGGGTATTGAAACCTTAGGGCCCGTGTTCGAAGCGCTCTTGAGCAAGGAGCCCGCTCAGTCATCGTCGAAATGGGCAAGGTCGAGTTCATGGGCACATCCGGCGTCGCCATGCTTTTGCGCATCGCCAACCAGTTCGGTCCCATAGAAATACGCAACGCCAGCCCCATCGTGTGCCGGGCGATCGAGGCCTTGGGCCTGGCCGAGCGACTGCGCGTAGTTCGTGGCTGATATGCCCGTCCGCTCCTTCCCCCACCGAGCGAGCTCGGTGTCCGACGCGCGCCAGTTCGTGGCCCAAGCGCTCACCCTCCTGCCGCCGGAGATCAGCGAGAAGGCGCGGCTGCTGGTCTCTGAGCTGGCCACCAACGCCCTGCTTTACTCGGCCGGCAGCTTCAAGGTCTCGGCCACCTATTCGTCCAACGAACGGGTCGTGCGCATCGGCGTTACCGACGGCGGGGGCGGCCAGCCCAGGGTCGACCGACCCGACAGCACCGAAGAACATGGCCGTGGCCTGCAGCTTGTGGCTGCGTTCTCGGACCGCTGGTGGGTCGAACGGCTGGCCCGGGTACCTGGCAAGACGGTCTGGGTCGAGCTGCTGCCGGCGGAACCGGGCCCCGTTCGGGCCGTGTAAGACAGAGGCGGTTGCGGGCCCAGGTCACGCTCGGGGAGGCAGGGTGGGCAGAGGTTTGCGCGGTCGGCGCTCCAGCTCGGGATGGACGGGCTCGAAGCTCTCCAGCGCCTCCAGGACAAGCTCAATGGCCCGTTCTAGCTGGGGATCCCGGCCCCCCACGTAGTCTTGGGGCCGGATGATCACCTCCTCGTCGGGATCGGTGCCCCGGTTCTCGACCCCCCACCCGACGTCATCGAACCAGAAGGCAAATTCCGGCTGTGTGGTGATGCTCCCGTCGACCAGGGGCTGGGTGACGTCTGTCCCGATCACTCCCCCCCAGGTCCGCGTCCCTACCACCGGCCCCAACTTGAGCATCTTGAACCCGTGGGTGAATATGTCGCCGTCCGACCCGGCGAACTCGTTGGTGAGCAGGACCAGCGGCCCGCTGGGAGCCTCTTCGGGATAGGAGATGGGCGCGCCGCGCCGGGGGACGTCCCAACCCAGACGGCGCCGGGCCAGCTTTTCCAGCATCAGGCCGGAGACGTGCCCGCCGCCGTTGTAGCGGGCATCTACGACCAAGGCTTCCTTTTCGACCTCGGCCAGGTAGGCGCGGTGGAACTCCGACCAGCCCTGGGGCATCATGTCCGGGATGTGGAGGTAACCGGCCCGCCCGCCCGTCGCCTCCCGGGCCCGTTGCCGATTGGCGACCACCCAGTCCCGGTAGCGAAGAGGCCTTTCATCGGCCAGCGTGGGCACGACGATCGTCCTGGTCATGGCCCGGGCACCGCTAGCCGTCCTGGCGGCAGGGGCGGCCACGGTCAGCTCCACCGGTAGGCCCGCCTGATTGGCCAGGAGAGCCGCCGGTCCGACGCCTGGGTCGACAGGTTGGCCGTTGACGGCCAGGATGGCGGTGCCGGCGCTCACGCGCGCGCCGGGCGCCAGCAGCGGCGAGGCCTCCCGCGGTTGCCAGGTCGTCCCCGGCACCACCCGGGTGACCACCCACCTTCCCGACGCGTCCCTGTCGATATCGGCCCCTAGATGGGCCTGGCCCCAGGACGGCGGGTGCCGGTACTCGCCGCCGATCTCGTAGCAATGCGATGTCCCCAGTTCGCCCTGCAGCTCCCATATGACGTCAGAAAGCTCGGCCCTGGTCGCCACCCGGTCCATCAGCGGCAGGTAACGCTCCAGCACCCGCTGCCAGTCCACCCCCGAGAGGTCGGCCGTCCAGAACTGCTCGGGCTGGAGCCGCCAGGCTTCCCGGACCATCTGGGCCCACTCAGAAGCCGGGTCCACGAGCACCCGGGCCCGGCCCAGGTCGAC
>JBEKNX010000102.1:0-11750 GCA_049522375.1 Acidimicrobiales bacterium
GCTACCCGGTGGAAAAACCGGAAACCATCGCTACGGCCATAAGGATCGGCAAACCCGCGTCCTGGTACGGCGCCAGTGCTGCCGCCTCGGAGTCCGGAGGGCTGATCGAGGCCGTGACCGACGACGCCATCCTCGAGGCCTACCGGTTCCTGGCCAAGGAGGAGTCCGTGTTCTGCGAGCCGGCCTCGGCCGCTTCGGTGGCCGGCTTGCTGAAGGTCGGTGCCCCGGCGGGGTCCAGGGTCGTTTGCGTCCTGACCGGTCACGGCCTGAAAGATCCGGACGTGGCGATCGGCCAGATCGCCGTGCCGAAGGCGGTCGACGCCGACCTCTCGGCAGTGATGGAGGAGCTCGCCCTATAGAGGTGCAGGGTTCCTGGCGCGAAGGGTGTGGGCCTGGTACTATGGGTCCTGCCCGGCTCGGCGTTGGCATGAGCGGGACCTCATCCGGAGCGGGTTCTTCCGGGGCCCTTCACAAGTGGCCAAGTCCGCAAGGCTCGCGGCGATAGCCCAGGGCTCAGGAAAGCCTGTCCAGTCTCAAATCTGGTGCCGGCCTGACGAAACTATTATTCGAACACTCACACCACTACAGAGGTAGTCAATGAGCGACGTGCAGCTCGAGCGTTCCGTGCTTGAGGCAAAGGAGCGGGACGAGCTCTTCGCCATCGCCGTGGCCCTGGGTACATCCCCGGCGGCCCGCACCAAAAAGGCGGACCTGGTCTCACACATACTCCAGGTCACAGGCGTAGAGGCAGATGCGGCACCGGCGACGGACAAGCCGCGCCGGCCCCGTGCCCGCAAGCCTGCGGCCGGCGCCGAACCGGGCCCGGCCGCCGAGGACGGCGCCACACAGCTGGAGCTGGCCAGTACGACGAGTACCAACGGCCACGCACCCCAAGCCGCCGCCGACCAGTTGGACCAGTCCCCGCCCGCCCCCGCCGGCAACGGCAACCAGCCTGGCCATGGGCCCGCGCCCGCCGACCGTGCGTCAGGCGGCCCGGGGGACACCCAGCCGGGGGACAGCCCCGGCGGCTTCCAGCGTTCCGACCAGGGCCGCCAGCCGCGCCACGACCTGGACCCCAACCTGGGCAACAGCCGACGCCGGAGGCGGCGCAACCGAGAAAAGGCACCCCGAGCTCCCGAGCGGGAGTTCACCGCCCCGGCGGCTGAAGTTCCCTACACGGGCGAGCTCGTGCAGGTCTCGGGACTTTTGGACCTGCGCGAGGAGGGCTACGGGTTCCTGCGCACCAACGGCTACCTGGCCAGCTCCACGGACGTCTATGTTTCGATAACCCAGGTGCGCCGGTACGGGTTGCGCAAGGGGGACGTCGTCGAAGGCTCCTTCCGGCCGGCCGCCAACAACGAGAAATACCCGGCGCTGGTCAAGGTCGAATCCGTGGCCGGACTGCCGCCGGACGATGCTCGCAACCGCCCGAAGTTCGAGAGCCTCACCCCCCTCTTCCCCGACGACAAGTTGAGCCTCGAGGTCCCGGGGGATCCGGGCAATGTGACAGCTCGGATAGTCGATCTCGTCTCGCCCATAGGCAAGGGCCAGCGCGGGCTCATCGTTTCTCCGCCCAAAGCGGGCAAGACGACCGTCCTGAAGCAGATCGCTCATTCCATCGAGGCCAACAATCCCGACGTACACCTGATGGTGCTGCTCGTAGACGAGCGCCCGGAAGAGGTAACGGACATGCGCCGGTCGGTGAAGGGCGAAGTTATTGCCTCCACCTTCGACCGGCCCGCGGACGAGCACACTCAGGTTTCCGAGCTCGCCATCGAGCGGGCCAAGCGCCTTGTCGAGGCGGGGCGGGACGTGGTCATCGTGCTTGACGGCATCACCCGTCTGGCCCGGGCTTACAACCTGGCCCAGCCGGCGACAGGCAGGATCATGTCCGGCGGCATCGATACCGGTGCTCTGTACCCCCCCAAGAAGTTCTTCGGTAGCGCCCGCAACATCGAAGAAGGTGGGTCGCTCACCATCCTGGCGACGGCCTTAGTGGAGACGGGCAGCCGTATGGACGAAGTGATCTTCGAGGAGTTCAAGGGGACCGGCAACATGGAGCTGCGCCTGGACCGCAAGCTGGCGGAACGGCGCATCTACCCGGCGCTGGACGTCAACGCCTCTTCGACTCGCCATGAAGAGCTGCTTTTCGACCGCAACCAGCTCCAGCAGGTCTGGAAGCTCCGCCGGGTGCTCAACGCCCTGGCCTCAGATGGCAACGCTGCGGCCGGCCTGGAATTACTGGTCGACAAGATCCGTTCTACTCGGAGCAACGAACAGTTCCTGGCCGAGATCGCCAAGACCCCGGCCCCTGCGATCTAGCTAGTCTGGAGGACGCCATGAAAGCCGACACCCATCCCGAGTACGTCCAGGCCAAGGTCGCCTGTTCCTGTGGCAACACCTTCAGCACCCGTTCGACCAAGCCGGAGCTGCACACGGAGTTGTGCAACGAGTGCCACCCGTTCTTCACGGGCAGGCAGAAGCTGGTCGACACCGGGGGACGTGTCGAACGCTTCGAGCGTCGTTATGGCCGGCGCGGCGCGAGGTCGGGCGCCGGGCGCTAAGTGTTCGAAAGGCTGGACGACCTCGTCAACGAGTACGAGGCCGTCCTTTCACAACTTTCCGACCCGGCCGTAATAGCGGACCAGCGCAGGCTGAGAGAAGCGTCGCGACGCCAGCACGAGCTTGAGCCCATCGTTGGCGCCTACCGTTCTTACCAGGCAGCCGAGGCCGATCTGGAGGTGGCGCGCGACCTCTTGGTGGGCGCCGAAGGCGACGACCGGGAAATCGTAAGCAACGAGATCGCGCAAGCCGAGAAGAGGGTGGCCGAGGTCGAGGACGAGCTGAAGGTCCTGTTGCTCCCGAGCGATCCCAATGACGGCCGCAATGTGATCGTCGAGATCAGAGGGGCCGAAGGCGGCGAGGAGGCTAACCTCTTCGCCCGGGACCTGCAGGAGATGTACCTGCGTTACACCGAGCGGGTGGGGCTGAAGACAGAAATGCTGTCGGCCGATCCCTCCCCAATGGGCGGGGTCAACGAAGTGACCTTTGTCGTGAAAGGCCCCGAAGCGTGGGCGCGCCTCAAGCACGAGGGCGGCCCCCACCGGGTGCAACGGGTCCCTGTCACCGAGTCCCAGGGCAGGGTGCACACATCGTCGGCAACCGTTACCGTCCTGCCCGAGGCCCGCGAACTGGAGGTCCAGATCGATGAAAAGGACCTGAGGGTGGACGTTTACCGCTCCACTGGGCCAGGTGGCCAATCGGTCAACACCACCGACTCGGCCGTGAGGGTCACTCATTTGCCCACCGGCATTGTCGTCTCCATGCAGGACGAAAAGAGCCAGATCCAAAACCGTGCCAAGGCCATGCAGGTCTTGCGGGCCCGCCTGCTGAAGGCAGAACAGGACCGCCAGTCAGCTGAGCTTTCCAAAGCGCGCCGCAGCCAGGTCGGCGGCGGTGGGCGCTCAGAAAAAATACGGACCTACAACTACAAGGACAACCGTGTCACCGACCATCGCATCGGTCTCACCCTCCACAAATTGGACCGAGTGCTTTTGGGCGAACTGGACGAGATCGTCGATGCCCTGTTGGCCGAGGAACGGGCCAGCCAGCTTGACGGTACCAGCGTGCCCGGGTGAGCTGGCGCCTCCTCTACCTGGAGGCGCTGGAGCGCCTCTCTGACCGCCAAGCAGCCCGGTGGTTCGTGGAGGAGGCTTCCGGTGGTGCCTGGCCGGCGGTGCTGGACGAGCCCGCGCCGGCCCGGGCCGAAGGCGCCTTCCGTTGGATGCTGGCCCGTCGCCAGGCGGGCGAGCCGGTGCAGTACGTCCTCGGGCACTGGGCCTTTCGCCACCTCGACCTCATGGTCGACCGCCGCGTCCTCATACCTCGGCCCGAAACAGAAGTGGTCGTAGAGGTGGCCCTGGGGGAGCTGGCCCGGCTGCCGGGGCCCCCTCTGGTCGTCGACCTGGGCACCGGGTCGGGCGCTATCGCTCTGTCTATCGCCACCGAGTGCGCCGGCGCTGAAGTCTGGGCGACCGACCTGTCCGAAGATGCCCTGGCGGTGGCTTCAGCCAACCTGGCGGGGTTAGGCGCCAAAGCGGCCGGCAGGGCCCGGCTCGTGCACGGGAGCTGGTGGCACGCCCTGCCCGGGGGGCTCAAGGGCACGCTCGACCTGGCCGTGACCAATCCTCCGTACGTGGCCGAGAACGAGCTGGCGTCCTTGCCTGGCGAGGTTTCCGGCTGGGAGCCGCTCCAGGCGCTGGTCGCCGGGCCGAGTGGGCTCGAAGCGCTGAAAGCGATAACCGCCGAAGCTCCGGCCTGGCTCGGGCCCCGGTCCGCATTGGTCGCCGAGATCGCCACCCACCAGGACCGGGCGGCGGTGGACCTGGCGTACTCGGCCGGGTTCGAGGAGGCCTTCGTCAAACCCGACCTTACGGGCCGGCCTCGAGTCCTCGTCGCCCGCCGCGGCACCTGAGCCGCAGGCCCGAGGCGGGGCCATCTTCGAGCGCCGCGGGGGTAGCGTTGCTCCCACATGCCCACTGTCGGCGCCCGTGGTGACCCCCCGCCCGCGAATGCCATCGCCCTGGCCGTGGATGCGCTCTCGGGCGGCGACATAGTCGCGGTGCCGACGGACACGGTCTACGGCCTGGCTGCCGACCCTTTCCATACCGGTGCCGCCGACCGCCTTTTTCGCCTCAAGGGCAGACCGCGCCGAGTGGAGCTCCCGGTGCTCGTGGCCGGTGAGGAACAGGCTCTTTCGCTGTGCACGGCGGTGCCGCCGGAGGGCCGCCGCTTGATGCAGCGTTATTGGCCCGGGCCGCTCACCCTGGTCCTCCCCCGGCGGCCCGATCTCGATGCCGACCTGGGCGAGGAGGACGCCACGATAGGGCTACGGTGCCCCGCCCACCCCGTGCCGCTCGCCATCTGCGCCAAGATCGGGCCGATCGCCACCACCAGTGCCAACCGCCACGGTCGGCCCGCCATAACCACCGCTGAAGGGGTGGTGAGGGCCTTCGGGGCGGAGATCGCCCTGGTCCTCGACGGCGGGACGTGCGACCAACCGCCCTCCAGCGTCGTCGACTGCACCGGGGGAGCGCCAAAAGTGCTGCGAGAAGGCCGGATATCGGTGATGGAGATCTTCGCCGCCCTCGCCTGACCGAACGCTCCGGTGCCGGCCCCGGGTGGACCGCCGCGGCAACGGCCGCCCCGAGGGCGACGGACGTTGGTCCTTCGGTGTGGTCCAAGGGTAGGCTCGTGGTGGTGCAGGCCGACAGTGAGCTTTTCGCCATCATGGCCGACGAAAAAGAGCGCCAGAACACCACCCTCCAGCTGATCGCCTCGGAGAACTTCGCCTCCCGGGAAGTGATGGCGGCCACCGGCTCGGTGCTGACGAACAAGTACTCGGAGGGGTACCCGGGCAAGCGCTATTACGGGGGGAACTCGGTCATCGACCGGGTCGAAGACCTCGCCCGGGGGCGGGCGTGCCAGCTCTTCGGCGCCGAACACGCCAACGTCCAGCCCCACTCGGGAGCCAATGCCAACCTGGCCGCCTATTTCGCCGTGCTGGAGCCGGGCGACACCGTGCTGGGCATGCGCCTGGACCAGGGCGGTCACCTGACCCACGGTTCGCCGGTCAATGCCAGCGGGCGCCTTTACAACTTCGTCGGCTACGGAGTGAGCGAGAGCGACGAGCGCATCGATTTCGATGCCTTGGCGGACCTGGCCGAGCAGCACCGGCCCAAACTGATCGTCGCCGGCGCTACGGCGTACGCCCGCGTGATCGAGCCGGAACCGCTGCGACGGATCGCCGATTCCGTGGGGGCGCTGCTTCTGTTCGACGCCGCCCACATTGCCGGGTTGGTGGCCGGAGGCGCTCATCCCAACCCCGTGCCGTTCTCGGACATCGTCACCTTCACCACCCACAAGACGCTGCGCGGGCCTCGCGGCGGGTGCATCGTCTGCCGGGAGGGCCTGGCCCAGGTCATCGACAAGGCCGTTTTCCCCGGTCTCCAGGGCGGCCCCCTGGAACACGTTGTCGCCGCCAAGGCCGTCGCTTTCTACGAGGCGATGCAACCGGAGTTCAAGCAGTACGCCGCCCAGGTCGTGACCAACGCCCGGGCTTTGGCCGGGGCATTGGCGGCCCAAGGCTTCCGTATCGTCTCGGGCGGTACCGACAACCATCTGATGCTGGTGGACCTGCGCAGCTTTGACCCCGACCTGACGGGCAAGGTGGCCCAAGAGGCGCTCGACCGGGCCGGCATCACTCTCAACCGCAACCAGATCCCGGGTGACCCGAGGTCCCCCTTCGTAACCAGCGGCCTGCGCATAGGTACGGCCGCGGTGACCACGACGGGGATGCGGGAGCCGGAGATGGTGGAGATCGCCGAGCTGGTCAGGCGGGTGCTGGCGGCTCCGGGCGACGAACTTGTGCGAGCGGCGGTGCGTGAGGAGGTGGCGACGCTTTGCTCCAAGTTCGTGCCTTACCCGTGAGTGAGACACCGGGCCTCTGAGGCCCGGTACCACCGCTGGGAGAACCATTTTTTGATCCGCTTCCGGGAGTACATAATCGTCTTCGTCGTGGCCGCCCTGGCCACATGGTTGACGACGTTTGCCGTGCGTTCCCTGGCGAAGCGCCATTCGCTGCTCGTCATGCCAGACGAACGCCGTGTGCACGAACGTCCCACACCCACGGCGGGCGGGACGGCGATGTACCTGGGGCTGCTGGTGGCAATGGCGGTGGCGTCCCAGATGCCTGCCTTCGGGCCGGTTTTCAGAGGCAGCTCCGCTCCGTTGGGCGTCGTGCTAGGGGCGACGGTGATATTCGGGGTCGGCCTGTCCGACGACCTGCGGGAGATGTCCCCGCCGGCCAAGCTCGCCGGGCAGGTACTGGCCGGAACGGTGCTCTACTTCTTCGGCGTCGACATGCTCTTCTTCCACGTACCGCTGGCCGAGACGACGGTGGTGCTGAGCCCCGACCTCGCCGTCCTGGCCACCGTGCTGTGGGTGGCGATCATGGCCAACTCGGTCAACTTCATAGACGGCCTCGACGGGCTGGCGGCGGGGATAGTGGCCATTGGCGCCGGGGCTTTTTTCGTGTACGCCCACCAGCTCGGCGATGTCGGCAATATTTCCCCAGGCAACGCCGGGCCGCTCATCGCCGTGATCGCGGTCGGGCTGTGCGTGGGCTTCCTACCTCATAACTTCTACCCGGCCAAGATCTTCATGGGGGACTCGGGGGCCATGCTCCTGGGAGTGCTGGTGGCCGCCTCGACGCTATCGGTGGTAGGTCAGGACCCCTACGAGTTCAGTGGGCGCACGTACTTTTTCTTCGCGCCCATCATCATCCCCTTCTTCATCCTCGGCATCCCCATGCTGGACACCGTTTTCGCCATAGTGCGCCGCGCCGGCCAGAGGACCAGCCCGGCGGTGGCCGACCTCAACCACCTGCACCACCGGCTCATGCGGCTTGGCCACGGCCACCGCGCCGCCGTCACCATCCTGTGGGCGTGGACGGCCTTGCTTTCGGGCCTCGTCCTGTGGCCCGGGGTGACCAATTCCCACAACGAGATCCCCCCCATCGCCGTGGGCGCCCTGTCGATCGTCTTGTACACGCTCGTCGCTCCACGGGGACGCGGCAGTGCCGCCAACGGGGACAACGAGCCCGGGCCGGGCCCGTCCCCGGCGCTCGGCAGCGCCGACGGCAATGGGGCCGCCGGCAAGCATGCGGTGGGGACGATCAAGCACGCGACGGGGACGAACGGTCAGGTGGCCGGGGCGAAAGCGGCTGCTGGCCCCCCCGCGCCCACCGTCGCGCCCCGCGTGCGGGTCCTTCGCCCGGGCGGCCCGGCCGAGCGGCCCGGGCATGGCTTGGGCGACCGCTGACCCCATTACTGAGCACTCACTGGCCACTCGCATACCACTCGCTGGGCAGGCGCTGGACGACCGTCGAAGGAGTTGCAGTGTTACGGGAGTGTTTCGTAGCCTGACCGGAGTGGGTGCGAGCGGTAAGGTGCTGCTGGGATGGCCAGTTGGCGCGACATGCGGTGGGCATGGCGATGAACGCCCCCGAGCCGGGCGGGCACCCGCCGGGACCGGCGGCGGACAACTACCCCGGGCCCATGGCGTACGCCGGTATCGGCATGCTGGGTGCACTGTGCCTGGGCGCTGGCGGGGTGCTCGGGTGGTTCGCCGACTCGGCGCTGGGTACCCTCCCCCTTTTCCTTCTGGTCGGCCTGGTTGCCGGGGCGGGTGCCGGCGTGCTCGGTGCTCGGGCCGAGCTACGCCGGTACAAAAGGTGACCGCCGGGGCCGTGTGCCGGCGGACTTCTGACCGGCCCCGCCGGACGACCGGCCCTACGTGGCTCGCCACACATGGGCTCTCGACCCATGGGTTCTCCACCCATGTATCATGGGAGCGCCTGGTGAGCAGGAGTCGAGCCGCGAAGCCGACGTTTTGCCACTGATGGGACCTTCTTGATGCTCACAGATTTCCCCGTCCTCTACGTCGACGTCATCGTGCGGCGCACGATCGTCGCGTGTGCGGCGCTGGGTGTGGCCGCGCTGGCCGCAGGCGTGCTGCTGGACCAGCCTCTGGCCGGCGTCGGGGTGGTCCTGGGCCTGGCCGGGGCCACCGTCAACCACCGGTTTTTCCAGCTGTCCACCGCCCGCTACAGCAATGCCGACGGCCATCTCGACCGCAAGCCCTACGCCGGTAGCGTCGCCGCCCGCCTGGGGGCCCTGACGATCATCGCCTTCGCCTTGCTTTTTCTGGTCCGCCCGATGGGCTTCGGGATGGTGGGCGGCCTGGTCGCGTTCCAGGGTTTGTTGATGGCCAACGCGTTCGGCGCCCTCTGGCGTTACCAGCGGGCGCAGCTGGCCGGCGCCGTCCCGGCCCAGACCGTCGAGGGGTCGGGCCCGGGTGCGGACGGCCCCGGCGCCCCGGGCCCGGGCCAGAGTGACTCTCCGGCCGGCCCCCCGTCCAAGGAGGCCGGACGTGCTCATGGCTAGCGGTCCCGCACCGCGCCTGCTGGCCATAAACATCCCTGTCGGCGACCACGTGACGTGGCGGGTGGCCGGCCTCACCTTCGACGCAGACACTATTTGGACCACTTTCATCGCCTCTGCGGCCGTCCTGGGCCTCGGCTTCTACCTGCGCCGCAAGATCACGTCGGGTGTCCCCAACAAGGTGCAGCTTTTCTGGGAAGTCGTCGTGGGCTGGGTCTCCGACCAGGTCGAAACCGGTTTGGGCAAGCGCTACCGGCATGTCGTCCCCCTGGCCGTCACCATCTTCATGCTCGTACTGGCGGCCAACTGGATCGAGCTGTTCCCGGGGCTGTGGCACAACACCGATTACCTCCCGTCGCCTACGGCCGACGTCAACCTGACGTACGCGTTGGGGGCCACCGTCTTCGTCCTGACCAACGCGGCCAGCATCAGAGCAAAGGGCCTCGGCGGTTATATAAAATCTTTTTTTGCCCGACCGCGCTGGCTGGCGCCGATCCGGGCCCTCGAGGAGCTCATGAAACCAGTCACCCTGGCGTTGCGGCTTTTCGGCAACCTGTTCTCGGGCGGCATCATGATCGCTCTCCTGCTGGCGATCCCGATTTACTTCTTCCCCGCCTCGATCGCTTTCAGCGTGGTCTGGAAGCTCTTCGACATGTTCATCGGCGTCATTCAGGCGTTTATTTTTGCCCTGCTGACGATCCTTTATTACCAGTTCGCGGTGGCACCCGAGGGCCACTGAGCTAAAAACCGGAAATGACAACGGAACAGGAGAACTAAATGGCTGCAAGCATGGAGAAGGCCGTCGAACTGGCCGGCGCCTTCGTGGGCGGTGGTCTGGCACTGGGTGGGGGCGCCGTAGGCGCCGCCGTCGGTGACGGTCTCGCCGGTAGCCAGACGATCGCGGGCATTGCCCGCCAACCGGAGGTCCAGGGCCGGCTGTACTCGACGATGTTCCTCATCGTCGGCCTCGTCGAGGCCATGTACTTCATCAATCTCGCCTTCACGGCGTTGTTCGTCTTCGTGCTCGCCACCGGCAAGAGCTAGAGCGGCAAAAGGGGCTTCAGACAGGTGCTAGTCGCCTCATCCAACTTCCTGGTCCCCGGCCCGACATTCGTCGTCGAGCTGGCGATCTTCCTAATAGTCCTGTGGGCCCTGTCCAAGTGGGTGCTCCCACCCATAAACCGCGCCATGGAGGCTCGCCAGCAGACCATCGAGCGCAGCCTGGCCGAGGCCGAGGAGGCCACCAAGCGAGCCCACGAGCTGGAGGAGCAGCGCGAGCGGATCCTCGAGCAGGGCCGCGCCGAGGCGCGGGCGCTTAAAGACGAGGCCGCCCGAGTGGGCGAGCAACTGCGGGAGCAGCTGCGCAAGCAGGGCGAGGAGGAGTACGAGCGCCTGGTGAGCCGGGCCAGCGCCGACATCGAGGCGTCGGCCCGTCGGGCGGCCGAGGAGCTACGGGCCCAGGTCGCCGGACTAGTGGTGGCCGTCGTCGAGCGGGTGCTCGATGAAGGCGTCTCCCTGGTCGGCCAAGGCGAGCTCATCGAGCGGGCGATAGCCGAAGTCGAGGCTCAGGCAATCGCGGGGGGACCGGGCTCCTCCAGGCCCGTCCCCGCCACGGCGACGCGGGCTGGTCGGTAGATGCACGAACGGGTGGCGGGCTTTACCGACGCAGTTCTCGAGGACCTGGGGGACAAGGTCGGTCCCGTGGCGGGGGAGCTGGAGTCCTTCGTCAGGTTGCTGGAGCAGTCAGACGACCTTCGCTTCGGTTTGGCCAACTCAAATACGCCGATGGCGGCCCGGAGGGCGATAATCCAGGAGCTGCTGGGCAGAAAGTTGTCCCGTCCTACGCTCGACCTGCTCAGTTTCGCGGTGCAGAGCGGTCCGGCGGCGGACTACGTCCACGACGTCGCCGGGATCGCCGCCGCTGCTGTGGCCCGCCGGGACGGCCTGGTGCTGAGGGACGAGGGGCCGCTCGGGCGAACGGCGGCCACGCAGCGGCTGGGCGGTTATGCCACGGCCGTGCTCTCGCAGGTGCGGGGAGAGCGCCACCTCGGAGAGGTCGAGGACGAGCTGTTCCGTTTCATGAGGACCGTTCGAGGCAGTGACGAGCTCAATGCGGTGCTTACCACTGCTGAGGTACCAGCTCATGTACGCCAAGCGGTGGTGCGCGACCTTCTGGCCCGGCGAGCCACCCCGGCGTCGGTCCGCCTGGCCGCTTATGTCGCCGGCATCTGCCGCCCCCGTGACTACCCCGCGCTCCTGGAAGCCCTTATCGAGCGTGTCGCCAGCGAGGCCGACCGGCAGGTGGCGGACGTCCGCTCGGCCGTGGAGATGACCAAGGCCCAGCGTTTGCGCCTGGCGGCCGCCCTAACGCGGTTCGCCGGCTACGAGGTGGACGTGAGGGTCAGTACTGAGCCCGGGCTCCTGGGCGGTTTCGTTGCCTCCGTGGGCGACATGGTTTTCGATGCCAGCCTGCGCCGCCGCCTCCAGCAGGCTCGGAGCCTCCTCTTCGCCCCCTCGACCTCGGCCGGCGATGCGGCACCGCCCGGACCGGGCCAAAGTTGAAAGGATCCATGACAGCATGGCTGAGCTGAAAATCAACGCCGCCGATATCGCCGAAGTCCTCCGGCGCAACCTGGAGAACTTCATGCCCGGGGTGACGGGCGAAGAGGTGGGGCGAATCCGCGAAATAGGTGACGGCATCGCCCGGATCACTGGCCTGCCCAACGTGGCCGTCAACGAATTGCTGGA
>JBEKNX010000103.1:0-11667 GCA_049522375.1 Acidimicrobiales bacterium
GACCGTCTGCGTCGGCATGGGCATGTCGGCGGCGGCCATGATCCTGTGCGGGGGCGCTCCCGGGAAGCGGCTGGCCACGCCCAACGCCAAGATCATGATCCACCAGGGGACGGCGGGCGCCCGGGGCGCCCCCCGGGACATGGAGATCCACCTGCGCGAGGTGATGGCCACGACCAAACGCATGGCCCAGATCATCGCCTACCACTCGGGCCGGCCCCTCGAACAGGTGGAGCACGACATCGACCGCGATTTCTTCATGACGGCCGAACAGGCTCGGGATTACGGCCTCATCGACGAGGTCCTCACTCCCCGTCGTGGCATTTCCGCCGAATTGCTGGCCGCCGCCGACCGCGCCGCCGAAAAGGCCTCACGTTCTTCGCAGGCGTCCTTGTACCCTTGACCACGCCCTGGTAAATGCCCGCTCGGGCCCCGCCGTCCTTGCCTTTGGGCCCCTACCGCCCTAGAGTCCCCGGTGCAAACTACTGGCCAGCGAAGCCGGTGCGAAACCGGCGCTGTCCCGCAACTGTTGTCCCTCCGCCGTGTTCCGGTGCAAGGGCTAGCCAGGTCGCCTGGCCGGTAGTGAGCGGCCAAGCACGTCGAGGCAACGCGCCGGTCGCAGGGCTCGGCCCTGTTCCTCGGCACAAACCTCGGCCATGAGGAGGAATGCCATGAAGGGACAGCGCCGAGGCCGGAGGCGGGGCTGATGCTCGAGATCGAGGCGGCATCGGTGGTCCTGGGCGGCGTAACCGTGCTGGCGGAGGTGTCGGCGCGGGTCGAAAACGGCGGCTGGCTCGGGCTGGTCGGGCCCAACGGCGCCGGCAAGTCCACCCTGGCCCGGGCGGTGGCCGGCTTGGTCCCTTACGAAGGTCGCATCCTCATCGCCGGCCGGGAGCACGCGGCGTCAGATTGGCGAAGCCGGGCCCGATCGGTGGCCTACGTCCCTCAGCGGCCGGTGCTGCCACCATCGATGAGCGTCACCGACTATGTCCTTCTCGGCCGTTCCGCCCACCACTCCTACCTGGGAGCTGAGACCGCTCGTGACCGCCGGGTGGCAGCCGCCGTTATCGAGCGACTGGCGCTCACGGAGTTCCGCGGGCGGCGCCTGGGCGAGCTGTCGGGGGGCGAGGCCCAACGGGCGGTGATGGCCCGGGCCCTGGTCCAGGAGGCACCGGTGCTCGTGCTGGACGAGCCCACCACGTCGCTCGACCTCGGCCACAGCCAGCTCGTGCTCGAACTGACTGACGAACTTCGCCGGGAGAGAAGCATCAGCGTCGTCTGCGCCATTCACGACCTCACCCTGGCGGCCCAGTTCGCCGAAACCCTCCTGGTCCTCTCGCATGGGCGCGCCGTTGCGTCGGGCGTCCCGGCCGAAGTGCTGACCGAAACCAACATCAAGAGCTTTTTCGGCGCCGAGGTCGAGGTACTGGCCAGCCGCGGCGGGCCGGCCATAGCACCCGTCCGGCGCCGGGCCACGGTCCCGGCAGCCGCCGTCCCCCCCTCGTCGATCTGAACGCCCCGCTCCCCCACTCCGAAAGCAAGGTGCCCCCATGCCTGCGCAACCACCCACCAATGCCCCGCCCGAAGCCACCCGCCGGGCACCGTCGGTCGTCCTCGTGGCGACCGGGAACGGAAAGGGCAAGACGACGGCGGCCATGGGCACGGTCCTGCGGGCACTGGGGAGGGGCTGGGCCGTCTGCGTCGTCCAGTTCGTCAAATCAGGCAAGTGGAACTCAGGTGAAGTCCGTCTGCTCAGCGACCTCGGAGCCGAATGGCACACCATGGGCGACGGTTTCTCGTGGGAGGCCGACGACCTGGAGCGCTCGGCTGAAATAGCGCGGTCGGCCTGGGCGGTGGCCAAAGAGGCGATCCTCTCGGGACGGTTCGGTCTGGTCGTCCTGGACGAAGTCACCTACCCCGTCAATTGGGGCTGGATCGACGGCGACGATGTCGCCCGGACCATTTCCGGCCGGCCCGCCAAGGTGAACGTGTTCCTCACGGGGCGGGACGCTCCCGCCTGTCTCGTCGACGTCGCCGACACCGTGACCGAGATGCACAGTGTCAAGCACGCCTACGAAGCGGGTATCCGGGCGGCCAAGGGCATCGACTTCTGACTCCGGTCCCGGGGCGCCCGGCCGCTCGAGCTCGGGAGCGCCCGTGGATCAGGAAGGGGCCTGCGCCAACAGCTGCTGGACGCCTGACCACACGAAAGTGCCTTGAAAGCCGGCCGGGGGGCGGCCGAGGGCGGCGGTGAAGTACGAGACCACCGTGCTCGTCGGCGCCCCCGACGGGACGATGGTGATGTCATCGACGTGGTAGCGGGCCAGGAAGGTCCTGATCGCCTGCGAGGTCGACGGCCCGTACACGGGCGGCGGGTAGGGCTGGCCGTAAAGGCTCCACACGAGCAGGGCTTCAACGGTGGTCGGGGGGAGCCAGAGGCCGGCGTTCAGCAACGGCTTGTGGTCCGGCCCGGCCACGGCGCCCCGGAAGCCGATCAACTTGAAGCGCATCCCGGCCTCGGCCTGCCACAGCAGGGCCTGGTCGTTGGCGTAGTTCTGGTAGCCCACCGGCAGCGGGTAGGACAGGACAACGTCACCGTTGCTGACCGGCGACCCCGCCGCGGTGAAGATGCTCGGCACCCCGAACGACGTCGACGCGTACGGGAGGCTCGGTACCAGGGGCACGAGCCCGATCACGGCCAGCGCCGCGCACAGCCCGGCGCGGGCGCGGGGCGTGGCCGTCCGGGGCCCGGCCAGCCGTCGCCGCCACCCCGCCCCGGGAGCGAAGAGACCGTCGGCCCGCAAACGGTCGAGGCCGACGGCCAGCACGACGGCCACGGCCAAGTACATGATGAGCGAATAGCGCACGTCGATGCCGGCGTTGATGAGCGGTATGTGCTTTATGAGGTCATAGGGCAGATGGATCCCGGTGTGCGGCGTCAAGCCCACGTACAGGAACGGCCCCAGCGTGACGACCCACGCCCCCAGCGCCAAAAGCGAGAAAAACTGGACTATCCCCGCCCGCCGGTAGCGCACGGCGATCAGCACCAGGATGCACAGCAGAGGGACCCCCAGGTAGACGGCATGCTCCACGGAGTTCCTCCCGGCCAGCGAGTTGCCCCGGGCGAACATGCCGGCGGTGCCGAACCGCTCCAGGCTGTTGGGGAAGACCAGGGACTCCAGCGTCGTGTGGTAGTCCTCGATGACGTCTATCGGGTGCTGCGGGCCCGAGACATGGAAAGGCCCGCTCAGGTACGCCCACAGCGGGTAGGCGGCCAGGACGACGAAGCTGACGGCGGCGGCGCCCAGCCCGAGGACCAGCTCCCGGGCATGCTGGCGCGCCACCGCCGGGTGGCGGGCGGCCAGGACGACCAGTCCGACGAACGCAGCCATGGCGCACATGCTCAGCACCTCGGGCGAGACCAGCAGCTGAGCCGTCACCACGACCCCGAGCAGGACGCCGTTGCGCACCACGTGACGGCGGCGGACGACCACCTCGTCGAGCAGGGCCAGGATGAGCGGGGGGAAGGGCACGAACATCAAGAAGTCGTGGGCTTGGGCCTGGCCCACGACATAAGGCGAGAAGCCGTAAAGGAGCCCACCGGCGAAGGCCGCCGGCCACCACCGGGCCCAGCGCCTGAGCACGAAGTACATAGCGATGGCCGAAAGGGCAAAGCCGAGCCGCATGACCACGTTGAGGGCGGCCGCCGGCCCGAAGAGCCAGGTCACCGGGGCGAAGACGATCCCGAGCAACGGCGCCCCGGTGTTGCTCATCAGGTTGACACCGTGGGGGTAGTTGACCGCGGTCGAAATAAAGGGGTTGAGGCCGTGGGCTATGGCGTGGGCCGGCCAAGCCTGGAACCAGGCTTGCAGGGCCAGGTCGTTACAGGCGCACGGCGGGAGGGCGGTGTTCGAGATCGGGGACACGACGCCGTAGGCGAAGGCGCCGAGCAGGCAGTACACGACCACGACCAGCACCGACGGGGCAAGCCTGCGCCAGTGGCCGGGACGAGGTGCCTCCTCCACGTCTACTACGCCGGGCGCTGGTCCGGGCGCGGGAGGAGCCTCCTCGGCCAGGACGGGTGGTTCCGCCGGGCTCTGGGTGCTCATGCCCACCATGCCCTGGCGTTGCGCTCCGAACCACCACGGGGGACGGGTATGACCATCGCCGCCGGCATGGCAGCAGATGTCGCGCCAACGAGCCGGGCCGGGACGTAGGGACCAGAACGCACCAGGAGCTCCACGACGACAAACCTAGCGGTGGGACAATCCTCCAAACGAGAAGGGCCCTGCTGCATGCCCAAGGCCTGGTGGGGTGGTGTGGCCACCCAAAACCAGTGGTGGTCCTCGGGGAGCCCTGTCACAGTGTCCTCGACCGCAGTGCTTGTAAAACTCCTGTAGAACTGAGGTGGTACGGCCTCGCCAGGGCCGTTGGACCACGGAGCGTGTCGTGCATGGTTAGTGATGCTTCTATCGGGCTCTTCCGAGAGCGCCTGGGACAGGTCGGGGCATGGCTCGGGTCCCTCATGCCTGCTCCCGTCGCCCAGGAAAGGGAGGCCGCCCGGCGGATCGAGGAGCTCGGTTACGGCTCGCTCTGGGCTCCAGAGAGGATCGGGGGCAAGGAGGCTTTCGCCCACCAGTCGTTGTTGCTGGCCGCCACCGAGCGGATCGTTACCGGCACCGGGATCGCCAACATCTGGGCACGTCACCCAGCCACAATGCAAGGAGGGGCGGCCACCGTGGGCGCCGGCTACCCGGGCCGTTTCATCTTGGGGGTCGGGGTAAGCCACGCGCCGGGAGTGGAACGCAGCGGCCAGGCTTACCGGGAGCCCTTGAGCCGGATGAGAGAGTACCTAGACGCCATGGACGCCGCCGCGGCCGACGCCCCCAACACCGAGGTGCCCGTGCCCAGGTTGCTGGCTGCACTGAGGCCACAGATGCTGGCCCTGGCCCGCGACCACGCCGATGGTGCCCACTCCTACTTCGTGCCGACCGCTCACACCCTGGCGGCTCGGGAGACCCTCGGCCCCGGCAAGCTCCTCATTACCGAACAGGCCGTGGTCCTGAGCGATAACCCTTCGGATGCTCGGCGAGTAGCCAGGGAACACATGCACGGCTACCTTCAGCTCCCCAACTACGTGAACAACCTGAGGCACCTCGGCTACACGGACGACGACTTCTCAGCCGGCGGTAGCGACCGGCTGGTAGACGCCATCGTCGTTTGGGGCGGACCGCAGGAAATTGCCAAACGGGTACGCGAGCACCTGGACGGCGGGGCCGATCACGTTCTGCTCCAACCACTTGGCCCGCTGGCTGAAGCCGTCCACCAGCTCGAGGTGATGGCCCCCGCCGTGCTCAACCGCTGAAGCCCCGCCCGATCCGCGGCGGTGAGACCGAGCTACGGCATCTGCCCTCATGCGGGCGCCACCGCCGCGAGCTGCGGGAGCGTTTTGAGGCGGCGAGCGGAATCGAACCGCTGTAGAGGGCTTTGCAGGCCCTTGCCTGAACCACTCGGCCACGCCGCCCAGGGCTGTACCGGACGTCTTACTGTACAACCTGCCGGGACACGGCAGTAACGTCGGCGCAGGTCGACGACATGCCCCGCCCCGCAGACGCCCTCGGTAAACCCCAGCGCCTGACCATCGCCGCTGCTGGCGCCCTCACCGCCGCGGCCGGGGTGATGGCAGGTGCGGGCGCGCCCGACGTGCCCCGGTTCGCCGTGGCGGCCGTGGCTCTGGCCGTGCTGGCCGTCCTGGTGGGCGAGTCGATCGAACAGATCGGCGAACGCCTCGGCCCCGGGCCCACCGGCCTTCTGCAGTCCAGCCTCGGCAACCTGCCGGAGCTCTTCGTAGCCATCTTCGCCCTACGCGACGGGCTCATATTGGTGGTCCAGGCCGCCTTGATCGGCTCGGTGCTCGGCAACGTGTTGCTGGTGTTGGGGGCGGCGTTCCTGAGCGGCGGGGCGCGTCACGGGGCGCAAAGGTTCCGGCCCGAAGCACCCCGGATGCTGGTCACCCTGCTCGCCCTGGCCGGGGGCGCCACCCTGGTCCCGACGCTGGCCGTGCGGCTCGAGACCCCGGCGGCGCACCACGCCGTCGCCCTTTCTGACGTCGCCGCCATCGTCCTGCTGGCCGTGTACGTGACCAGCATCCCGTTCTGGTTGAGCGGCGGCCCGGAGATGAGCTCGCCACCGCAAGCGGCGCGGGCGCGCCGTGGCCGGGCTACGGCAGCTGGGACCGTTCGGCCACAATGGCCCCTCGGGCTGGCCATAGGCGTGCTGGCGGGGGCTGGCCTGGCCTCGGGCGCGGCCTCGGACTGGTTCGTCTCGGCCCTGACACCCGCTACCCGGTCCCTCGGTATCTCCCCCATGTTCACCGGCCTGGTGATCGTCGCTCTCGCTTCCAACGCCGTCGAGAACGCCGCCGGCATCCGCTTCGCCTGGAAAGCGCGCCCGGACTTCGCCATCAGCACGATCCTCAACAGTCCCCTCCAGATCACCCTGCTCCTGACACCGGTCCTGGTGCTGATCAGCCCATTGCTGGGCCCGGCGCACCTCACACTGGTCTTCCCGCCCCTCCTAGTCGTCGCCCTGGCTGTCGCGGTGGTCGTAGTCGCCATCGTCGTTTACGACGGTGAGTACTCATGGCTGGAAGGTGTCGCCCTGATCGCCCTCTACGTGATCATTGCGGCCGCCCTGTGGTGGGGTTGAAGCGCGCAGACCTCGGCGGGCGAGCGCGCCGGCAACTGCACCACCAGGTTGTCCCCGGGGGCCGAATCGTTCAACCAGATGTGGCCGCCGGACGGCACCCGCACCTGCTGGCCTTCCAATGCCGTTCCTCCCGGGAACCCTTCCAGGCCCCAGGGGCGGGCGAGGTAGACCAGGACCAGACCGCCGGGAGCACCTAGCGACACCCAGAGGGCGCCGGACCTGGCCGCCCCGGCCAGTTCGAACCTCATTGAGGTCGGGAACGAGCGGACGAGGTAGCGCCCGCCCGGGCTGACGAACGAGCAACTGCCCGGGCCAGAGGACCAACCCTCGAAGTCGGCCGGCCGCGGCCCGGGGTGGGCGGAGATCGTGCTCAGGGCCAGGCCGACGGCACCCACGAGCTGGAAACGCCCGTCGAACATGGGCCCGTGCTTCCCCGTCAGGTCCAGCCAAGACTCGTCGTTCAGCAGCTCCGCCGTGGTCATGAGCCCCGTTCGGGCGCGGGGCAACAGGCGCTCACGGTAGAGGTCGGCCAGCAAGCGGGGCGTCAGGTACCCGGCTGCGAACCCGCTCGCCCATATCGGGTAGGCATCGATCGCCCGGGCCAACTGCGCATGCCCTTGGAGCAGCGCCCCGGTGGTGACGATCTCGTTCTCGAGACCGCGGACGTACACCGTACGGCTCCGGGCGAAACGGACACCGGAGACGACGTTGCTGGCGGTAGCCCCCAGGACCAGCAGCACCAGCACGACCCGGGCGCCCGCAGCCAGGCGGCGCCCCGAAAAAGCCGTGGCCATCGCCTCCCGCCGGCGGGGCGGGACCGGCTCGGTACCGGGGCCCGGCGCCGTCGACTGTGCCCGCACTTCCCCCGCCAGCCGTGCCGGCACCTCCCCCGCCGGCCGTGCCGGGGCCCGGGCCAGGCCCGAGACGGCGGCTGACATCATAAGGGCGAGGGCGGGCATGAGCAGGGCGGCTCCGACGTAGGCGTACCGGGAGGGCGACGCCGTGGCACTAATGCGGTCGCGCCCTAGGGCTGCCAGCACGTAAAACAGCACCGCCGCCGCGGCCCCGCCCAGGACGGCGGGATGGCGGCGGAAAAAGTTGGGAGAACGCCACAGCAACCAGGCCGCGAGGACGACTGCCAGCGGGGCGCCGACCGAGCCCCGGCCGGCGATGTGGCCCAACGCCTCGGAAAGGTTGGTCGTCACGAACTTCGGGACTTTCGAGACGACTGACGCGTTGAGGGTGTCCCCCGTGTCCTTGAGCCCCGCGTGACCAGCCAGGGCGAACCAGACGACAAAGGCGCCGAGCGGTACGGCCAGGGCCCGGGCCGTTCGCAGCCACCCATGGCGGGACAAGAGCACCACGCCCAGCGCCAGGGTGGTCGCCAGCCCGACGGTCGAGCACATCAACCCGGCCAGGGCCAGGGCCGAGGCCGTCATGTCCCGGCCCAACGGGCTCGTCAACGAGGGCGCCCGGGCCCGCTGAGGGGCTTCGGCGACTTCCATGGCCAAAAAGCCGAACAGCAGCGACGAGACGAACCCGATCTGGAACGCCCACGTCAGGTTTTCCGCCCCGGTGCCGAGCAAAGCAAACAGAAGAGCCACCACCGTGGTCACCCAGAGGTCGGCTCCCTCCCGCAAGCAGCGGCGCCAGATGAGGTTGACCACCACCACGTGCGCCAGTAGCAGCGGGACCAGGTAGGGCCAGTAAGTCGAGAGGTGCTCCAGAGAGTAAATGCCCCGCCACAGCAAAATGGGCAGGACGGACCAGTGCTCGTTATGGGGCGCCCAAATGCTGAGATAGGCGCCGTGGAGGCCGCGCCGGGTCAGGAAGTCCCACTCGTCACCGAAAAACCACAGGTTGCGGTCCAGGTACGCCCACACCGCGAAAGCGGACACCAGGGTGAGGCCGTGGGCGACGACGGCCACCCGCGGCAGGGGCCTCGGCAACAATGACCCGGACCGTGACGGCGACGGTGGCGGCCACGACGACCGAGCGCTCTGCTCCGGAGCCGGTAGCGGCCGGAAGACGCTCGTTCGGCCTGGCACGGCGCCAAGCTTAACCAGGTCGCGCCGCTCCGGGGAGCCGCCGGGCACCGCCCTGGGGAGCCGCGGGCCGGCTTGCTAGCACCCCGCCGGTCCCATGTAGCCTGCCGCTCATGCCCGAAACCATAAGCCCCGGCGACCCCTACCCGCTCGGAGCGACCTGGGACGGTTCGGGGACCAACTTCGCCGTGTTCTCCCAAGCCGCCGAGTCGATCGACCTGTGCCTTTTCGACGCTGCCGGCAAGGAGACCCGCTTCGAGCTCCCCGAGGTCGACGCCTACGTGTGGCACGGCTACCTGGAAGAAGCCGAGCCTGGCCAGTTGTACGGCTACCGGGTCCGGGGGCCTTACGACCCCGCTCAGGGGTTGCGGGCCAACTACGCGAAGCTCCTGCTCGACCCGTACGCCAGAGCGATATCGGGCGAGGTCGGCTGGGGCCAGGCCGTGTATAGCTTCCCACTTGGCGGCGGCGACGACCGCGTTTTGGACAAGACCGATTCGGCCGGGTCAATGCCCAAGTCCATAGTTCTCGACACCGCCTTCAATTGGGCCGACGACCACCGGCCCCGGACGCCCTGGCACGACACCGTCATCTACGAGACCCATGTACGCGGCCTCACCTGGCTTCATCCCGAGGTGCCGGCGCCTCAACGCGGCACCTATGCCGGAGTGGCGCACCCGGACCTGATCGACCACTTCCAGCGCCTTGGCATCACCGCCGTCGAGCTGATGCCGGTCCACCAGTTCGTTGACGACCACGACCTGGTGAAAAGGGGCCTGCGCAACTACTGGGGCTACAACTCGATCAATTTCTTCGCGCCCCACAGCCGCTACGCCTCCCGCCGGGGCCAACGGGTCGTCAACGAGTTCAAGGCCATGGTGAGGGCACTGCACGCCGCCGGCATCGAGGTCATCCTCGACGTCGTCTACAACCACACGGCAGAAGGCGACCACCTGGGGCCGACGTTGAGTTTCCGGGGCCTCGACAACGCCAGCTACTACCGCCTCGACCCCGCCGACCGCCGCAAGTACTACGACACAACAGGCACGGGCAACACCCTCAACGTGAACAATCCCCACACCCTTCAGCTCATGATGGACTCGCTGCGCTACTGGGTGCTGGAAATGCACGTGGACGGCTTCCGCTTCGACCTCGCCGCCAGTCTCGCCCGGCAGTTCCACGAGGTCGACAAGCTCTCGGCTTTCTTCGACCTGATCCACCAGGACCCGGTGATCAGCCAGATCAAGCTCATCGCCGAACCGTGGGACCTCGGCTCGGGGGGGTACCAGGTGGGGAACTTCCCGGTCCTCTGGTCCGAGTGGAACGGCCGCTACCGGGACAGTGTCCGAGATTACTGGCGCCAGCAAAACACCTCCATCGGAGAGCTGGCCCACCGCCTGACCGGCAGTTCCGACCTGTACGAAGCCACCGGCAGGCGCCCGTGGGCCAGCGTCAACTTCGTCACCGCCCACGACGGCTTCACCCTCGCCGACCTCGTCAGTTACAACTCCAAGCACAACGAGGCCAACGGGGAGGGCAACCAGGACGGCACCGACGACAACCGCTCCTGGAACTGCGGCGTCGGGGGCCCGACCGACGACCCGGCCATAGTCACATTGCGCAAGCGCCAGGTCCGCAACTTCCTGACGACCCTGGCTCTTTCGCTCGGGGTGCCCATGTTGCTCGGCGGGGACGAGATCGGGCGGGCGCAAAGGGGCAACAACAACGCCTATTGCCAGGACAACGAGATGTCCTGGTACGACTGGGCCAACGTCGATGCTGACCTGCTGGCCTGGGCCCGCTCCCTGCTCAACCTGCGTCGCAACCACCCCGTGTTCCGCCGCAGGCGTTTTTTCCAGGGCCGGCCCCTACGCCAGCTGGACATCGACCCCGCCTCGGCCGACATCGGCTGGTTCCGTCCCGACGGCCAGCTCATGACCGACGAGGACTGGGGGGTGGGCTATGCCAAGTCGCTCGCCGTCCTGTTCAACGGGCTCTCCCCCACCGGTGCCGACCGGCACGGTCACCACGTCCCCGACACTTCCTTCTACCTGGCGCTCAATGCCTGGGAGAGCCCCCTCGTCTTCAAGGTCCCCGGGCCGAAGTGGGGTGGCCCCTGGCAGGTGGTCGTGGACACCTCCGACGACAAACCCGTCTACAAAGCGGCGCTCGTCGCCCCTGGCGAAGCGTTGCCCCTGCTCGGGCACCATTTCGTGGTGCTGCAGCAGTCCCCCGGGGCCTGAGCGGGGCCCAACCTCCGGCCACTCGACGGCGTCCCTTTGACGCGCTCAGGCGTCCCCGGCGTCTGTTCGCAGAAGGATAACTACTTTCCGTAGCGCGTTTTGGCTACTCTTAGTGTTGCCGATTCAAACGAGCTGGAGGCAGCACCGAACCATGGAGCAACAACGATGAGCGTCACGGAGGAGATGACACCTGTATATGCCCGTCACGTGGGCGAACGGCTGCGTAATATCCGCCGCCAGCAGGGTTTGTCGCTACAAGCTGTCGAAGAACAATCAGAGCGCGAGTTCAAGGCCTCAGTCCTGGGTGCCTACGAGCGGGGCGAGCGGATCATTTCCGTCCTTCGCCTGCAGCGCCTCGCCCGTCTGTACGGTGTGCCGGTGGACCAGCTGCTCCCCAAGCTGTCCCCCGACCCCGACTTCGGCGCCGAAAGCCGGGCTACGCCCAACCACGGGGGTGGGCCGATAACGATCGACCTTTCCCGCCTGGAGCGCCTGGACGCGCCCGAACGTGAGGTGCTGCGCCGCTACATAGGGATGATCCAGATACAACGCGGCGACTTCAACGGACGGCTCATCACCATCCGGGCCGAGGACGTAAGGGCGCTGGCCCGGGTATTCGAACGGGACGAGCAGGCCATGCGCAGCCGCATCGAAGAGCTGGGCATCCGGACCTG
>JBEKNX010000104.1:0-11622 GCA_049522375.1 Acidimicrobiales bacterium
GTGGCGGCGGCGTTGTTCCGCCGCGCGCCGGTCCTCGGTGCTCTGCTCGGGCGCGTGCTGCGCCGCGCCGAGCGCCTGGCGCCGGAGCGTTTGTGCCGGGCGCTGGGTTCGGCCCAGAAGGCGACGCGGGAAATGGGGAGGTTCCAGCCATCGACGGGCGTCTGGTTGGCCTGCCTGGGCGCCGCCGCGCTGAACTGGTGCCTCGACGCCGTGGTCCTGCTCATGGGCCTGCTGACCGTGGGAGCACCGGTCCCCTGGCGAGGGGTGCTGCTTTGCTACGCGGCGGCGCAATTGTTGGTGGAGCTGCCGATCACACCGGGAGGTCTGGGCCTGGTCGAAGGCGGACTGGTCGAGGTCCTCACCCGCTTTCACGTGGCGGCGTCGAGCGCCACGGCCGCGACTCTCATGTACCGGGCCGTGAGCTACTGGCTCTTGCTCCTGGTGGGTTGGGTGGCCGCCTCGTGGCTGGCGGTGCGTAACCGGCAGGCCGATCGGGCGGCCTCGGCAGCCGCGACCGCGGCACCCGCGCCGGCCTCCAACTGAAAGGCCCGCCTGCCGTGAGGCTCACTTGCGGCGAAGACTTGCGATTGAAGCTAGCCGGCGGTCGATCGTTCCTTCTGGCGCCTCTTGCGGTCGCGATGGTTGAGCGCGGCCGCCGGCACGGCGACGGCAGCCACGAAAACGACGGACGCCACCGTCCCCAGTAGCCAGTCTGTCGGTGCGCTCCCGGTAGCCACGAGCATCGCCAGCACACTTCCCATGGCGGCGACGATAGTCGTTGGCCGAGCCTTTATGGTGCCCCGGGGCGCCCGCGGTCAAAGGCCGAGCGCCCCCGCCACCAGGTTGGCGTAGATGACCTGGCCCTTGGGGTCCGGGTGGACGCCGTCGGCCCAAAGCACGCCGGGCGTGGCCGAAGCCCGGTACCAGTCGACCACCACGACCCCTGGTAGGTGGCGCGCCGCGGCCAGAGACGCGTTTGACTCGGCCTGCCAGGGCAGCGGCACGCGCACGTTGACCAGTACGAGCAGAGGCACGCCCGCGGTCAGTGCCCGCATTTGGGCAACGTCGGGTGGGGTGATGGGACCATTTGTCCCTAGGTCGATGACCACGGCCCTCAACCCGAGGAGATCCCCGGCGGCGCGGTACGCAGCTAGGCGGGAGATCCCGCTCCAGACCTGGCGGCCCACCACCGCATCGACGGTGATGTCGCCATGCAGGCGCTCCTCCAGAGCCTGCGACGAGGCCAGCAGGACTGAGTCCCCGATGGCCAGGACATCGTGGCCGAGCCTGGGCCGGGGCGTGGTCGTGGTCGTGACCGCCCGGTGCGCGGTGGTGGGGGGTGACGTCGCTGTAGGTGCTGTCAAGGGAGGTGAACTGACAGGAGGCGGGCTGGGACGTGGGTTGGCATGAGGTACGGCGCTGGCGGGCGTTGTGAGCAGCGGCGTCGTCGAGGGCGGGGCTGGCTCAGGAGGTGGCGGTTGAGTAGATGCCGGGACCAGGACGGTGGGCATCGGCGGTTTGGTGACCGGCACTCTGTTCCCCGGCACGATGCCCGTAGGGACGCTGTTCACCGGCACGCTGTCCGTTGGCACGCTGTTCACCTGCACGATGCCCGAAGGCACGCTGTTCACCGGCACGCTGTTCACCGGCACCGAGATGGCCGCCGCCGTCGTGGTAGCCGCATGGGCGTTGGTGGCCGGCACCGAGCGAGCTATCCCGGCCGCGGTGGCCATCCGCGCCGTCGTGCCCCCCTGCGCGGCGCTGACCTTTCCGGCTGGCGCGGTCGTCTGGGGGTTTGGCGCACCGGCCGTCGCGGGCGGCCGCGTTGTGGTTGGTGCTGAGGTGGTCGCCCGTGCCGCCGTGCTCACCCGCGTGCTCGTAATTGGCCGGGCCGTGGTCGGCACGATGGTCGTGGGTCGGGCCCTGGTGGTCGGGACGGTGGTTCTCGGTCCGGCCTTGGTTGTCGTAACCGTCGCGCGGGCTGTGGCTGCGCGGGCCGTGGCTGCGCGGGCTGTAGGTGCGCGGGCTGTAGGTGCGCGGGCGGTAGGTGCGCGGGCGGTAGGTGCGCGGACAGTGGCGGTGCGGACAGTGGCGGTGCGGACAGTGGTCGTCGCCCTTGCCGTGGTGGTGGACGTGGGTGGTGCCGCCAGGGCCGCTTTGGGGGCCGAGGCCCGCCTGAGTTTAGTTGGGGAGGATGTGCTCCCGACCGGGGCGCTCGGGAGCAGGACCCGGGCGGCGGGAGTTGAGCCGGCGGCCAGCGCGGCCGGAAGCGCAGGTGGGTTGCACGCCGCCAGGACGACGACGACGATACCGCCGCACAGCCCGAGAGAGCCCACCGCCGCCGTGCGGCCAGCCCCGTGCAAGGAGTGCAGCGCAGCCTGGGCGCGACCAGTGCGGAACGGTTGCTCGATCAGCTTGTAAGACGTCTCCCCGGCGAGCAGGACCAGTGCCAGGCGGAACACGAGCAAGGGCCAACCCGAGAAGCGCACGTCGATGTCTGGCCTGGTGAGGCAGATGATGGGCCAGTGCCAGATGTACAGGGAGTACGAGCGCGTCCCTAGGTAGCGCAGCGGCTTGGTGGACAGCAGCCGGCTAACCGGGCCGGGGCGTACCGCCACGATTACGGCCAGGCCGGTCAGAGCCGAGGTCAGGAGTATGCCTCCCCTGTAAGTGAAGGTGCCATCCGCCCCGAGCACGGCCAGCAGCAGCGCCAACCCGGCCAGCGCCCCGAAACCTATCGCCGCCCTCGGCTTGGCCCCGTACTCATGGGGGGCCAGGCGGCGGTTGTAAGTGGCGGCTGCCAGCGCCGCTCCGATCATCAACCCGGCGGAATGGGTGAACGTGTCGTAATAGACGGCCGATGGGTCGTGCCCGGGCACGAACAGGACGGCCATGAGCACCGCCGAGCACATCGACCCGGTGCCCGCCAGCCAGCACAGGGCCCTGGTCGGCCTCTGGCACATATGTAGGGTGCCAAGGACCACGAACGGCCAGACCAGGTAGAACTGCTCCTCCACGCCCAGCGACCACAGGTGCAGCAGCAGAGGTGGCCGGCCCATGGACTCGAAGTAACTGTCGTGGTGGAACAAGAGCTGCCAGTTGGCTACGAACCCCAGCGCTGCCGGTATGTCCGCCCGCAAACGCGGGACGGCGTCCCGGGCAATGAGGCCGGCGACCACCGACAAGACGGCGAGGAGCACGACCAGCGCCGGTAGCAACCGCCGCGCCCGTCTGGTCCAGAACTCCCGCAGTGCCGGCCAAGCCGACGGTGCCGGTGTCAGGAGGTCGAGCAGGAGGCCGGTGATGAGGAAGCCGGAAACCACGAAGAAGACGTCCACGCCCAGGTAGCCGCCGGGCAACCAGGCAGGATCGAGGTGGTAGACGACGACGGCGGCGATCCCGACCCCCCGCAAGCCGTCGAGGGCGGGGAGGCGACGGCGAGGGCGGCCGCGCCCGGGGACGACTGGCCTACTCAGCGCCGCCGCTCGCCTCATTGGCCGTTCGTTTACGTCGTTTACCGCCACATCGAAAAGACACTGAAGAGAACCGGTTGGTTCCAGGAACAAGGACTCTCACTAGCACCGTCGTGATCTGTTCGTGGTCGCGTGATTGCTGTAAGTGGTTGTAAGGTATAAACCTACTACGGCTAATCGCCATGCAGGAGGACCCGAGCGGGCCCCGGCGGACGGGGGGAGACCGGCGAGCGCCACCCGAGGTGGCGGCGCGCCCGCTGCCGGGGCGTCGGTTAGTGGGGCGTCGGTTGCTGGCGTCTCCCGTGGCGTCGGCGTGCTCGGCGGGGGCGCCACGAAAGGCTTGCCGGCGGGGCTGGCCGTCCTGGACAGCGCCGGGCGGGTCGTATTCATGGACACCGACTTGGCTTTGCTTCTCGGCTATGAGGTGACCGACCTCGTGGGCCAGGACATCTTCCGGTTCGTCGAGGAGCACCATAGGCCGGCGGCCCGCCAGGCCCTGCGCCGGGCGGTTCGGACCGGCCGGGTCGGCCCGGCCGTTTGGCTGGCCCGTGGGGCCGGGCCCAAGCGGTTCATCATGTCTCTCCAGGGGCGGTCTTTGGCCGGTAAAGGCGGCGAGCCTCTCTATGTCGTGATGGCCCGGGCTCGTCCCCAGCGCCACGGCACCGTCCACCGCCAGGCGCTGCTGGCCTCCATCGCGCAGGACTGCGACGAGGCGATCATGAGCAGTGGGCACGGCGGGGCCATCGAGATCTGGAACCACGCCGCCGGCGAGCTCTTCGGCTGGGAGGAAAAGGAGGTACTGGGCGCGCCGGTCGGCAGGATCGTCCCCGACGACCGTGAAGCCGAAGCGTCCGAACTGATGCGCAGGGCTTGGGCCGGCGAGGTGTTGACCCGGGTCGAGACGGTACGACAATGCAAGCACGGCAGCCGGGTGGAGGTTTCCATCTCCCTGGCCCCCGTGCGGGACCGGTGGGGCCGGGTGAGCGGCGTTTCCCAGGTCATCCGGGACATCACCCAGCAAAAGGCCTCGGAACGGGCGCTCGCCTACCAGGCCATGCACGACCACCTCACCGGCCTGCCCAACCGGGGGCTCCTCGAAGACCGCATCGGCCATGCCCTGGAACGCTGCCGCCGTGAGGGGCACCGGATAGGGGTCGTTTTCTTCGACCTCGACCATTTCAAGACCGTCAACGACACTGCCGGCCACGAAGTCGGCGACCGGCTGCTGCAAGCCGTGTCCAAGCGGCTGTGCCAGTCGGTCCGTTCCATGGACACGGTGGCCCGGATGGGCGGCGACGAGTTCGTGATCCTGTGCGAGGACATCACCGACGACGCTCAACTCGACGTGATCGTCTCCCACATCATGAGCGCCTTTACCGACCCGGTGGTCCTGCCCGACCGGCAGCTGTGGGTGAGCGTCAGCGCTGGTGTCGTGAGCGGCGACGCCTCGTCGTCGGTAGCCCAGCTGCTCAGCCACGCCGACGCGGCCATGTACCAGGCCAAGGAGCGCGCCCGCGGCAGCGTCGGCCGGTACGACCCCCGGACGAGATCGGAGCTCGAAAAAAAGGCCGAGGGGTCCCGGCTACTGCGCCTCGCCCTCGAGGGCCACCAATTGCTGGCCTACTACCAACCCATCGTCGACCTGCACTCGGGCACAATCGTCGCTGTGGAGGCGCTGGCGCGCTGGGACGACCCCCAAAGAGGGCTGGTGGAGGCGAAGGACTTCATACCCCTGGCCGAAGAGCTCGGCCTGGTGGGCGAAATAAGCGAGCTCGTCCTGGGCCAGGCGGCCCGAGCGGCCGTGGACTGGGTGGAGCTGGTCCCCACTCTGAAGGTGACGGTCAACGTGTCGCCGCTGCAGCTGCGGGGCTCGGGGCTGGTGCCGATCGTGCGCCGCCTCGTCGCCGAAGGCGTCGACCCCGCCCACATGGTCCTGGAGATAACCGAGTCGGCCCTGGTGGAAGAGGCGGTTGCCTGCGGGCCGGTGCTGCGGGAACTGCGCGAAGCCGGCTTCGGGTTGGCCATCGACGACTTCGGGACGGGCTACAGCTCGCTCGCCTACCTCAAGCAGCTCCCGGCCACGAGCATAAAAGTGGACCAGGCCTTCACCGCCCAGCTCGCCGACCGCCAGGACATCTCCATCGTCATGGCCATACTGGCCATAGCCGACACCTACGGCCTCAACGTCGTGGCCGAAGGGATCGAGACGGCAGAACAGATGGAGGTGCTCCGATCGCTCGGTTGTCAGGACGGCCAGGGTTACCACTTCGCCCGGCCCATGCCGGCGGAGGAGTTTTCGCATCTGCTGCGGCGCCGGCGCTCGCTGGCCGGGGAGCCTTAGCCGGGGCGCCCACCGTCCCGGTGCTACGCCCCGGCGGCGGTGGCCCTAACATCTTCGAGGCAGTGCCGAACGACCCGCTCCGCTCCAGGACCATGGCCAACCGTAGGCGGGCGCTGGCCCTCGTCGCCGCTTCGTCGGTCCCCCTGGGCGTGGCCGTCGGGCTGCTGTGCTGGTGGGGCCTGAGCTGGCCGGAGGCCATCGCCGGTTTCGTAGGCGGCACGCTGTTGCTGGGCGTCAGCATGTGGTGGGCGGCCGAGCCCCTGGCCCGCCATACCCTGGGCGGGCGCGCCGCCGACCCGGTCGAGCACGCTCGCCTGTTCAACGTGGTCGACGGCCTGTGCGCCACCATCGGGGCCCACCAGCCCGAGATGAGGGTGCGCCGGGAAAGCGGCCTCAACGCGGCCGTGTGCGGCCGCCGTCGCAAGAGCGCCACGCTCGTCGTCACGCAGTCGCTCTTGGACGAGCTCACCAGGATCGAGCTCGAAGGGGTCATAGCCCAGCAGCTGACGCGCATCCGCTGCTACGACATGCTCCCCGCCACGGTAACGGTGGCGACGCTCGGGATCGGGGCGACGATGCTCTCGCCGCCCGAGCCCATAACGGCGATGGACCGCGCCGCGGTCAGCTTCACCCGGTACCCCCCGGGCCTCATCGGGGCCCTGGAGAAACTCGAGGCCAAAGGGACCGGGGTGCGGGGCGCCTCCCGGGCCAACGCCGCCCTGTGGTTCGCCGACCCGGGCGCCGGCCAGGGCCCCGTGACGGGCTTGAAGGACAGGATCGAGGCCCTGCGCGAGCTTTGAGCCCGCGCCGGGCCGGCGCCGTTCAAGCCACCGACCTCATCCGGCCGGACAGGTAGGATCCGACCATGACAGACATACAAGGCCAGGTGGCCGGAGGCACGGTGGACGGGACGAGCGGCACAGAGCGGCGCCGGACGGGTACAGGACTGGTGAAGCGGGGCCTGGCCACCCAATTGCGCGGTGGCGTGATCATGGACGTGGTAACGCCCGAACAGGCCGTGATCGCCGAGGACGCCGGGGCCGTGGCCGTCATGGCCCTCGAGCGCGTGCCCGCGGATATCCGGCGCGACGGTGGCGTCGCCCGCATGAGCGACCCGGCGTTGATCGAGGGGATCAAAGCTGCGGTCAGTATCCCCGTCATGGCCAAAGCTCGCATCGGCCACTTCGCCGAGGCGAAGGTGCTCGAAGCTCTCGGCGTGGACTACATCGACGAGAGCGAGGTGCTCACCCCGGCCGACGACGAGCACCATATAGACAAGTGGCCTTTCACGGTCCCGTTCGTGTGCGGCGCCAACAACCTCGGGGAAGCGCTGCGGCGCGTTTCCGAGGGAGCGGCCATGATCCGCTCGAAGGGCGAGGCCGGCACCGGTGACGTGAAGGAAGCCGTCCGCCATTTGCGTCAGATCCTGGGCGATATCCGCAAACTGACCCAGGCGGACGGGGCGGAAATCTACAGCTGGGCCAAGGAACTGCGGGCGCCCGTCGAGCTGGTGAGAGAGGTGGCCGACAGCGCCGAGCTGCCCGTGCCCTTGTTCTGCGCCGGAGGCATAGCCACGCCGTCGGACGCCGCTCTGGTAATGCACCTCGGCGCTCAGGCCGTCTTCGTGGGGTCAGGGATTTTCAAGAGCTCCGACCCGGCCCGCTTTGCTAGGGCGATCGTCGAAGCCACCACCCATTTTGGCGATTACGAGATCGTGGCCAAGGTGAGCCGGGGCCTCGGGGAAGCCATGCGTGGGGAAGAGTCGGGGACCGTGGCCACTCGCCTGTCCGAGCGCGGCTGGTAGGGGCGCCACCGATGGGAAAGGTGCCCCCAGGTGGTGCCCCAGCCTCTTCGGGGCGCGCCCGGGCTGGTCGGTGTCCTCGCCCTCCAGGGTGATTTTCGCGAGCACCTGAGGCTGCTCGGGTCGCTCGGGGCCCCGGCCCGCGAGGTGAGGGTGCCCGACGACCTGCAGGAGGTGAGGTCGCTGGTCGTGCCCGGCGGCGAGTCGACCACGATGTCGTTGTTGCTCGAAAGCTCGGGGCTGCTCGAGCCGTTACGGCAACGTCTGGCCGAGGGGATGCCGGCCCTGGGCACGTGCGCGGGGATGATAATGCTGGCGGCCGAGATCGTCGACGGCCGTGCCGACCAGCACTGCTTCGGGGCCATCGACATCTCGGTGCGGCGCAATGCTTTCGGTCGCCAGCGGGACTCCTTTGAGGCCGACCTAGAGGTGGAAGGCTTGGGGCGGCCCCTGCACGCCGTGTTCATCCGCGCCCCGGTGGTCGAACGCGTTGGTGCGGACGTCGAGGTACTGGCCACGGTGCGCATGGGCGACGGCGAGGAAAAGGCCGTCGTCTGCCGGCAGGGCCCGGTCGTGGTCAGCTCGTTCCATCCTGAGCTGGTGGGCGACCCGAGGCTGCACGAACTTTTTCTGCAAACTCAACCTAGGACAAGGAAGGACCATGTCAGGGCACTCTAAATGGGCCACCACAAAGCACAAGAAAGGCGCTTTGGACAAGGCGCGCGGGAAGTTGTTCGCCAAGATAATCCGCCAGGTCGAGGTGGCGGCGCGTGAGGGCGGCGGGGACCTCGAGGGGAACCCCACGCTCCGCACCATGTACCAAAAAGCGCGGGACTCGTCCGTGCCCATGGAAACGATCGAGCGCGCCATAAAGCGCGGCACAGGCGAACTGGAGGGCGTGCGTTACGAGCCCGTCGTCTACGAAGGTTACGCGCCGTGCGGAGTGGCCGTGATCGTCGAATGCCTGACCGACAACCGCAACCGGACCGGCGCCGATATCCGGGCTATCTTCTCGAAAAATGGCGGGTCGATGGCCGAACCGGGCGCCGTCTCCTGGCAGTTCGAGCGCAAGGGCGTCGTCACCGTGCCTCATGACGGCAAGTTCAGCGAGGACGACCTCATGCTCGTGGTGGCCGAGGCCGGCGCCGACGACGTGCGCGACGACGGCGACAGCTGGGAGGTCGTCACGCCGCCGCGCGAGCTGGCCGCCGTGCGCGGCGCCGTCGAGGCCAAGGGCTGGCCGACCAGTTCCAGCGAACTGACCATGTACCCCTCGCAGTCCGTCTCGATCGAAAGTCAGAACGACGCCCGCAAGGTCCTGCGGCTCATGGACCTACTCGACGACCAGGACGACGTGCAAAACGTGTACGCCAATTTCGACATCCCCGATTCGGTAATGGAGCTCGTGGAGGTCTGACCCCGGTATCAGCGAAAATTCAGGGGGGGATCCACCAGCCGGCGCAATGCGGGTGGTAACTTGACGAACTAGTGTTCGTCCTGGGGATAGATCCCGGTCTTTCGCGCTGTGGTTACGGCGCGGTTAGCCAGGAAGGCGGCCATCCCGTGGCCGTCGTGTCCGGGGTGCTCACCACGCCGGTGTCCAGCCCGCTGGCTGAGAGGCTGGCGCAATTGCTCCGAGAGCTGCGGATGCTTTTGTCCCGGCTTTCGCCCGAGGTCGTGGTGGTGGAGAGGATCCTGTTCCAGAACAACGCTAGGACGGCCATGTCGGTGGGCCAAGCCAGCGGTCTGGCCCTGGCCGCCGCCGCCGAGGCCGGCATCCCCGTCGTCCAGTACAGCCCCAACGAGGTCAAGCAAGCCGTGGCCGGGTGGGGCGGAGCGGGCAAGGACCAGGTGCAGCGCATGGTCCAGACCCTCCTCGACCTGCCCGAGAAGCCCACGCCGCCGGACCGGGCCGACGCCCTGGCCCTGGCCCTGTGCCATCTGGCCAACGCCCCCTTTGCCCGGGCGGTGGCCGCCGCCGGGGGACAGCGTTGATCGGCTCCCTGCGGGGCACGGTGCTCGACCGGGCCGTGCGCAGCGACCACCAGGTCGAGTTCCTGGTCGAGGTGGGCGGGGTCGGCTACCGGGTGGTGGTGCCGGCGGGCTGCGCCGGGCGGGTGGGCGAGATGGGCGGTCCGAGCTTCCTGCACGTGCACACCCATGTGCGCGAGGACGCCATGGTCCTTTACGGTTTCCCCACCCGGGAGGAGAGGGACTGTTTCGAACTGCTGCTGGGGGCGCACGGGGTCGGCCCGGCCGTGGCCGTGGCCCTGCTGTCGGTGCTCTCGCCGGCCGCCCTGCAGCGGGCCGTGCTCAATGACGACGCCGACGCCTTGACCCTGGTGCCCGGTATCGGGAAGAAGACGGCGCTGCGTTTGATCCTGGAGCTCACGCCGCGCTTCGAGGCGGCGGCGGTGATCGACGTCGGCGGGGGGGGCGGCGGCGTGGGCCTGGACGGGCCCGGCCCTGGTCCCCACGAGGCCAGCGCGGCCGACCGCACGGCTCAGCGCGAAGAGGTCAGAGCGGCGCTCGGTGCCCTCGGCTACGCCAGCGATGAGGTCCGCCAGGCGCTGGCCCGCCTGCCCGTCGAGGGTTCGACCGAGGACATGCTCCGCCATGCGCTGAGAGAGCTGGCCGGTAGCCCGTGACCGGTCTCCCGTGAGCGGTCCGGGCACGGACGCCGGCTACCCCGAGACCCGCTTGTTGGCCCCGTCAGCCGACCCGGTCGAGATCGCCGAGGAGAGCTCGCTGCGGCCACGGCGCCTGGACGATTTCGTCGGGCAGGCGCCCTTGAAGGAGCACCTGGCCATAATGCTGGAGGCGTCCCGCCGGCGTGAAGAGGCCGTGGACCATATGCTCTTCGCCGGGCCGCCGGGGCTGGGCAAAACGTCCCTGGCGGGCATCGTCGCCAACGAGATGGGAGCGGGCTACCGCGTCACCTCGGGGCCGGCCCTGGTCCGGGCCGGGGACCTGGCGGCGCTGCTGACCAACCTGTGCGAGGGCGACGTCCTGTTCGTCGACGAGATACACCGCCTGGCGCGGCCGGTGGAGGAAATCCTCTACCCGGCCATGGAGGACTTCCAGCTCGACATAGTCCTCGGCAAGGGCCCGGCGGCTCGGAGCCTGCGCCTCGACCTGCCCCGCTTCACCCTCATCGGGGCCACGACCCGGACCGGGCTCATCACTGGGCCGCTGCGCGACCGCTTCGGCCTGGTGGCCCGGTTGGACTACTACGAAGTGGCCGAGCTGGAGGTCATTGTCCGGCGCTCGGCCGGCGTGCTCGGCGCCCGGCTGGAGCCCTCTGGTGGGGCGGAGATCGCCCGGCGTTCGCGGGGCACTCCCCGTCTGGCCAACCGGCTGCTCAAGCGGGTGCGCGACTACGCCGACGTGCGCGGTGACGGCACGATCGACCACGAGACCGCCCGAGCCGGCCTGGAACTGTTCCAGGTCGACGAGCTCGGCCTCGACAAGGTCGACCGGGCCATCCTGGAGGCCACTTGCTGCCGGTTCGGGGGTGGACCGGTCGGTCTCAGCACCCTGGCCGTGGCCGTGGGCGAAGCGCCCGAAACGGTCGAGGACGTCTATGAGCCGTTCCTGCTGCAGCTCGGGATGCTGATGCGTACCCCCCGGGGCCGGGTGGCGATGCCTTTGGCTTGGGAGCACCTCGGGCTACCGGTGCCGGCCCGCTTGCCGGTGCCGCCCGAGGCTCTGGCCGAGGGGACGGATCCCCCGTCTACGCTCTGGAGCTAGTCCTGCGGGCCAAACCGCCGGCCCCCGAGAAGATGCAGGTCCCCCGGAGAAGATATGGACGTCCCCGACTACGACCTTCCCCCGAGCGCCATTGCCCAGGTGCCGGCGGCGCGACGCGACGCCGCCCGGCTGCTCGTCGCCCTGGACGGGGCGGTGCGCCACCAGCGGGTAGCCGACCTCCCCAGCCTCGTGGGCCCGGGGGACCTCCTGGTAGTCAACACGTCTCGGGTCGTCCCGGCCCGCTTGGCCCTGCACAA
>JBEKNX010000105.1:0-11609 GCA_049522375.1 Acidimicrobiales bacterium
AACGGCCAAGATGTCGCCGTCGCTTCGCGACGTCATCGAGGCCATAGCCGAGGGGGCCTGGGCCCCCATCCCTTATTGGATGGAAGGTGGTGCCGATGTGGCCGAGGCCTCGTACAAGCCTTGTAACTATTCAGGTCCTCGGTTGACTCAAGGACTAAGCCAACGTTTGTAGGCGGCGACCAGCCGTAGCGTGTCTGGGTCGGAGCGTAGGTCGATCTCTTGCAGTGCGACTTTATAGCGGCGACCGGCACGTCGACAGGTGGCGACCAGCTCGCCCCGGTCATCGTCGGCCGCCAGTGACAGGACCTCCACGTCCTCGCCGATGACGGTGCCCTGGCAAGGGAACTTGGCGACCTCGTCAAACGCGGTCTCAAACGCGGTGAGCTGCTCAGAGTCGTTGTAGGCATCGACGGTGACGTCTTCGATGAGGGCGTCGAGCTCTTTGGTGGTCGGGCGGGCTGAGCTCAACTGACCTCCTTGGTAGTGCGGACGCTACCAGTGTGAGCCTAACCTCGGCGGTCTTGGCGGTCAGTTATTGACGCAGGCCAGCCGGTGGCGGCGACCAGGGGTTTCCGGCAAAGAGCTGGACGAGGACGTCCATGCCCTGGAGCCGGTGTTTTTGGGCCGTCTGGAGGTAACTGCGCACAGCACAGAAGGCCTTGGCGCCAGCAAGAGTCCTAAAGCAGCCGCTGATCTTTTGCTGCAACTTGGCCATGCGCAGGTCTCGTTCGGCCTGGTTGTTGTCGAAGGGCACGGCGGGCTCAGACCAGTAGCGGGTGACTTCGTGGCGCTGGTCACGGAGCCGGCGCAAGAGGTTGGCGGCGTCGCGGTCAGCACTGCCGGGGCGGTGGCGGGCAGGCAGGGCGGAGACGCCCCGGTTGACCAGCTTTGTATACCGGTAACGGTAGCCGCGGAGCTGGCCGGGGCTCAGGCCGGCTCTGCCCTCGGCCAGGGCGCGCTGGACGGCGATCTTTGCCTCCACCAACAGGTCGGCCATGTCGTCGGCCCAGGCCCGGTGGCGAGCCGAAGAACTGAGCGAGGCCAGGTCCCTGAGCAGGTGGGCACAGCACAAAGCGTGCTCGATGCCCTCGATGGACCAGTAGGGCTTCCAGCCGTCAGAGACGAGCACCCCTGAGAACAATGGGAGGACGGCCATGTCGGCCATGGCGTCGACGCCTCTTTTCTCGTGGCAGTCGAGCAGGGTGAGCAGGCCGTTGCAGGCGACGTGGAACCAGTAACGCGCCCCCGATATGCGAGAACCGGTCTCGTCGGCGTGCAGCACGTCCTCAGCTGCCAACTGAGCCCGCAGCTCGGCAAGGAAAGGGCCGAGCCCGGCTGCCGCCTCGGCTGACAGGCCAGCCAGCCAACCGGTAGACACGGGCGCCCCGCACACTTGGGACAACAGTGCTGCAGCCCTTCCCACCGGGAGGTGTTGCCCCACCATCAGGTACACCGCGGTGGCCCGCACGACCGGGCCATAACAAGCCGGTGCGCTGGCCTGTTTTGGGAACGCCGCTTTGGTGAGGGCCCCGCAACCACACCGCCGGGACTGTACTTGGTGCTCGGTCACTCCCAGGCGTAGGGCAGGCAGGTCAAATACTTGGCGGCTTTCGCTCCCCACCACCTCGGCGCTCTCCAAGCTCTGCCCACAAGCACGGCACTGCTCGGGCACATGGGTCAACGAATAGTCGGGACGGCCCACTCGGGCCAGTGCGGTGCCGGTCGTCCCCGGTTGCTTGCCGGGACGGCGCCTCACCCGTTCGGCCATGAACTTCTTTGCCTTTTCCCGAGCTTGGCGGCGTCTTTCCGCTCGGCTCAGGCGTTCTTCGCCCTGGGCGGCGCGCTCGGTCAGGGTGTCCGAGGAAGGAGGCTTGCCCGAGTTGGAAGAATTATGGCTCATCTCTCTACGGAGCTTTTCCAGTTCAGCTTCCAATATCTGAACTCTCGCCATGAGAGAAGCGTTCTCTGCCCGAAGTTGCTCCACCTGCTCGGCGAGGTCCACACCACCTTGATACCACGACCCGCGCGCACAGTGGTGGATGATCGCGCGCTACGCGCGTGCTGGACCTGAACAGTTACCTCTTGACATAGCAGCTTCGTTATCTCGACCTTGCCAGTCCATTTGCCAACAGCGTCGAGGGCGAGCAATCGCGGATGTTATGGCGCTCGCCACTGGCGATTAGAGCAGGTCGTTTTTACAGAGGTAGACCTCCAGATGAAAGGGGGCGCCCTCCGCGGGGCTGATCCTGCCCTCGCTGAAACAGACCTCGTTGTTCAACCAGGCATACCTGTGGGCATCTGACTCGAAGAGTGTCATCAGCAGTTGGTTGCCCACCTGCTCGTCGCCCTGGCTAACGAACACCGTCCGGCCGGTAAGCTCCACCAGCACCTTGTGGCCGTCTCCCGTGGTTATAACGCCGCGAACTGTAGGTGATGCCACACCATCGCTACGGGTGATCTTGTGGTTTGACCATTTGAAGGTCCCGCTCAGGCGCTGGCCCGATACTGTGCCTTCCCCGAGCCCCCATCCGAACCCGTTGTCGTTCCCATAAGGCTTTGGGAAATGGCCTTCGGTGTAGTGGGCGTCAATGCTGCACAGCAGTTCAAGGTGCACCAAACGGGACTATAACAGCCCTTAGGCGACAGCCTGCCGGTCTTGATGCCGGCAGGCCAGAGTTGGTCAATCGGTGCGGCAAGTGAGATGTGGAAGGTTCCATGGGCGAGGCGCAAATATTCGGCGTTTAGGGCGACGTTACCTCGTTTGGCGTCGACAGGCCAGACGTACAGAACGGCGCTCTTAACAACGACAGGGACCGGCATGGGGTCGCAATTGGTTATAGATCCGGGCCACGATCATGGTGGGGGGTGGGCGCGGAGTGGACGCTCGGCACCCCGAGCGGCGGGTAGACCGGTCGGCCAACGTGCCCCACTGCCGGCCGTCCGGGGCTGTCCAGGCCGTGCCGGTACTGTTCGAGCCGGGCGAGGAGAACGCCGACGAAGCTTTGCTTGAGCCTGCGCTGGTCGTTGACCGCGGCAGACCGCGCTGCCTGTCGGTCCACGCTGGCATCGAGCCGTGCGAGCTCGTCCCGGCGGAGCCCGATGGCGGCGTCGAGGCGGGCGGCTTCGGGGGCGACGTGGTCGAGCCAGCGTCGGCGGGCGTCGGCGTGGCGCTCGGCCCAGGCGGCGGCCTCTTTGGCCTCCGCCCGCCGCGCCCACCAGTGCGAGCCGTTCTCAGCCTCCCGCCGGGCGGCGGCCAAGCCGGCCTCGGCTCGAGCGAGGTCGGCCACGGCCTGGGCGGCGTCGGTGCCGAAGTAGGCGCCGCGCCCAGCCCGCAGCTCAGCCCGAGCCTGCTCGGCGTGGTGGAGGGCGGCCCGGGCCTTAGCCAGCTCAGCTTCCAAGTCGACAGGATGCAGCTGCGCAGTGGCCTTGGCCGTAGCCCGGCTTCCTGCCAGGGCCATGGCGCCGACCCGGGCTTGGCCCGGGTCGGCCAGGGAGACCACCGCCTCCCTGAAGGTTGTCGACGGCAGGGCAGCGTCCAGTGCCCAACTAGGCGTCCGCCGGGCTGACCAGTCCCGGCGCAGGTCGTCGGCGGCCTGGGCCAGGTCGTCGGCTACCACCCAGGCATGGGTGGCGCCGCGGGCCCGGCTCATGGCCACGTAGGCCAGCTCCCGTCCCCCGCCGTCGGCGAAAAGATGAGCCCGGGCCGTGGTGGAACCCTGGCCTCGATGGACGATGAACGCCACGCAAAACTGGTTTTTGGCGCCGTGCTGCACAGAAACGCCTTCGGGCTCGACCTCTACAGGCGTCCGCGCCCTCCTTGGCCGGGGTGAGCGAGAGCGGGTGAAGGACGGGATGTCGAGCGAAGAAGACCGTATCGTCTAGCGATAATCGCCGCATAGCAGAGCATGAGGAGCCTAAAATCGTGTAATTTATGGACTAATTTTGGGTCAAATGCATCATCTGCGGCATAAATAGATATACGCTCTGGCGAGCCCAGCAAAGGAGGTAAAGGCAATGGGCCGAACCGAAAGGCGCCGGTCGCTCGAAGCCAGCGGGCTGGTGCACCCGCGCCCAGAGGCGGTGAGGGCGCCGTTGTTCACGAGCAACGAGACGTTCTTTTTCGCCGAGGACAAGCTGCAGGTCAAGTACGAGATGCTGCGTGCCCATGTAGTGGACGGGATGGGTGTCGGTGCCGCCGCGACTGCTCATGGGTACTCGAGGGCCGGGTTCTACCTGGCCTGGTCAGCCTTCGAGGAGGCGGGCATGGGCGGGCTCATAGATGCCCGGCCCGGCCGGCGCGGGCCGCTCAAACTCTACGGAGAGGTGGGCGAGTTCGTGAGGGCGGCCGAACCCTCCTTGTCGGGGGCGGCGGTGGCCAAGCTCGTCGAGGAGCGCTTCGGGGTGAGCCTCCACCGCCGCACCATCGAAAGGGCGCGGGCCAGGTGAGCCGGTTCTGGCCGGTGGCCGAGGCGGCCCAGGCCGACTATGAGTCGCTGCGGGAGGCGGCCCTGGCAGGTACGCGCCCGCTCGGCCCGTTCTCGGGCACCGACAGGCCGTCGTGGCGGTAGCGGTCCTCCACGAGGTCGAGCAGGACGGGGCCTATCTCCGCCAGCACCGGTGCGGTGAAAAGCACGCCTCCCGGGATAATCACGGCTGGCGGCCTTCTTCGAGCGCGTCCAGGATAGAGCTTGCCTCGCGTGTGCTGAGGTCCTTCCTCGACTTGATGGGGCGGCCGACGGCAACCGCGCAGTACGTGAGGCACTCCTCCCTGCTCTCCAGCCCGTAGCGGGCGAGCGCGACGGCGAGGTCCCGCAACTGGCCACGGGTCGCGGGTCGCGCCCCGAAATGTCCGTCAGTCCCCATGGTTAGCGCCTCCTAAGAGGCGGCGCAGGAACGTAAGGGGTAGCCTCACGTACCAACCAACTGCCGCTAACCAGGGAGGACAGAGATGGCTGACGCTCCTGGGTACTTCCAACTTGAAAAGGTCGCCGTTCCGGGTGACGTTGGCGTCACTTGGACGCTCTACACCGACACGGGGCAGATCATCGCCAAGTCCGAGAAGCTGCCCACCTTTAGTGACGCCCAGAAGAACATCGAGTGGGTCAAAGCCAACATCGTCCGGTGCGATGTCTTCCTGCCGCCGCACGGCGGACCAAGCAGGCCTGGCGCCACCGCACCGTCCCCGTTCACATAAACGACCATTGCCCAGGTCGCACTCCCTACAGACCACCAGCCCGACAAAGTTGTTGCCCGCCATACCCTCCACGGTGCTGAAGTAGCGCTCGCCGAGCTCAAACGGGCGGCCGCACTTGCCACAGACGCGCCCCGGCTGCCAGAAAGCAGATGATGGGGCGTTGAACCACTGACACGCGCCGTAGCGGCACTCAAGCTCCCCGCAGTGGACGCAGGGGTCGTCAGCACTCATGGGGCGAACGGACTCCGTTTCGTGGCCCCCGGCTTCGTGCCGTCCTCCCGCTCGAAGCTGACGCCGGCCTCCCACAGACCCTGCCGCATGTCGCCACCGAACGGGCTGCCGGGGATCATCGGCACCGGGTCGGGGCCGCCCATTTCCTGGACCGTCAACGGGCGCAAGCGCTCGTCACCAGCGAACTCGCTGTAGAGCACCGGGCCGCCCGCCGAGGCGACGGAGGCGATTAGGCAGCGGCACCCGTCTATCGCGTGGTCCTCACACGAACTATCGAGATCTTCGACCCGGGTTTTGTCATAGGGCGCGTCCGGCAACGTCCTGACCAAGTTCGGGCAACTGCCGTCCAACACATGCAGCATCGGGCACGTGGTGCCGCTCCATTCGCCCCGCTCGGCCAGGTGTGTGTGGTAAGGGCACAGGGGCCCATCGGCGAGGGCAGCGTGCACGAGTTGCCACCCGCTGATGCGGTCATTGACCGCCAGGGCGGTGCCGAGGCCGGCTATGGCGTAGGACTCTTGGACGGACAGGCCGCCGGTCGCCTGCTCTGCCGGCGAAAGCCCTTTCTCGTAAAGTTCCCTGAAAATCCACCATCTTTTGTCGCCGTCGAGCGCTCCCCAGATGGCCGCGAAGGGTGCGGCGTAGCCGAAATCTATCCCGCAATACCGGCGGACGTTGGGGCCGAGCGTTATGGCGTCCCGGGGCACGATGTGACGGGCTTGGGACCATTCGCTAAAGAATTGGCCGCCAAATGCGGACCAGTCCCCGTCTAACATCGCCTTGCGCCGGGCCGGGTCCGGTATCGCCTCCAGCGTCCGCCGGTAGTCCTTCCCGACGTGCGGATTGTCGCTGACCTTCGCCGGGATGTAGCGGACGCTGCGGCCGTGGGCGTCGACGATGACGTGCTTGCCGTAGTCGGTCGCTTCGACGTAGTTGACCTTGATCGCCGTGTGACTTGGCCCGCCCGGGTTGCAGCTCGAACGGATCCCGATGACCGACCGACCTTCGTCGCCCGAACGGATGGTCTCCCGCAGTATCTCGACGCACCCGGGCAGCATGAGGGTGAGCTCGTCGACCAGCTGGACTTCCCGGCGGACTTCCTCAAGGTGAACGGCCGATGTCAGGTTCGGCGCCTTGTGGCATAGCCGGATGGCTAGCCCGTCCAGGCACAAGCTCTTGGCCTCGCAGACGGCCCGCAGCCGGCGCACCATCTTGCGCTCGCCACCTTCGCCGAGGAAGACCAGTACGGGCCCGGACGTCTCGATCGGGTAGGCGTCGAGCCACGAGCCGCCACCCGCCACGGCGACGGCCAGGTCAAGGGCCGCCCAGGTCTTGCCGCTTTTCTTCTCGGCGGCCAAGACCCCATAGGCGTCGGCTGGCCACACGGGGCAGGCGAGCCAGTGCGCGGCGCCGTTCGAGCTCACACGGGCGGCCACGGTGGCCGCGTCTTCGATGACCAGCTCGGGAGTGCCGGCGGTCACGCCCAGTTCTCCGAGACGACGGAGGGCGCCGGGCAGCACGTGCTCAAGCCGGCCTTCCCGACCCGCCTTCCCCAGTTCCAACGAGATGGCGATGACCCGTCGGTCTCTGGCCTTCTCGGCCACGATCCGGGCATGCGGCCGCCCTCCCGGTGGACATGCCGACCATCACGGCGCGCATGTTGCGTTCGATCAGGCTCGGCGAGATCACCGCAACGCTCCGGACGGAACTGGAGAGCCAACAGCACACGAAACTCAAGAGCGGTGTTTGGGGCGAGATCCTCGGTTTGCGGCCATCGACCCTCGGCGGGGCCTTCGCCGACGTCCTCTCTCACTCGGAGTCGCACTCGCGTCAGGGAGACGAATATTTCGCACGGCTTGCGCAGCGCTATGTCGAGTTGGTCGCCGCCGGCAGTAAGCACCCGATCCAGGATCTCGCAGCCGAAGGTGGGGTGAAACCTTCGCACATTCGTGACGCGATCTTCCGAGCGCGAGAGAAGGGCTACCTCACGAGCTCGCACGGTCCGCGCCCAGGAGGGTCTCTCACCCAAGCTGGGCGGGACGTACTGCAAAGGGCCTCTCAGGCGACCGGCAAACCACCGACGGGGCGGCCACGGCGTGGCGCTACCGCACCATCCCCGTTCACACAAACAACCGACGAAGGGAGCAAGGAGCGATGACCCGTCGAGCGAATGGAGAAGGGTCGATCGTCCAGCTGAAAGACGGGACCTGGCGCGCTGCCTTTCGCGTCGACGGCGAGGACGGCAGACCAGGGCGGACGTACCTGAGAGGCAGCAGCCGAACGGACGTCATCCGAAAGATGCGCGCCGCGCAGCGCCAGGTCGCACAGGGCGTTCGTGCTGACGGGACCATGACCGTCGGCCGCTGGCTCGACCACTGGCTCTCGACTGTGGTCGACGGCCGTGTCGGCTCGGACAACACGAGGGCCAACTATGAGCAGATCGTCCGCGTTCACCTGGTGCCGGCGCTCGGGAAGGTGCGCCTGGACAAGCTCAGCCCCGAGCAGGTCGACCGCTTCTTGAGCGCCAAGGCAGCCGAAGGCCTGGGCCGCTCGCACATCGGCCGGATGCGCTCGATCCTCGCCGACGCGCTGCGTCATGCCGAGCGGCGCGGCCTGGTGGCCAGGAACGCGGGTGCACTGTCCATCATGCCCAAGACCGAGGCTCCGACCGAGCGCCAGTCGCTCACACCGGACCAGGCCCGGGCCCTGCTAGCGGCAGCCCGGGGCGAGCGCCTCGAAGCGCTCGTGGTGGTCGGCGGCAGCGTCGGGCTGCGGCCCGGCGAGCTGCTCGGGCTGCTGTGGTCGGACGTCGACCTCGAAGCCTGCCCCCCGACGCTCACCGTCTCCGGGTCGATGAAGCGGCGCCCCAGGGAAGGCGGGAAGGGCTACGAGCTCGAGAGGGGCGCGGTGAAGCGCTCGAAGGACGGCCGGCGCACCGTCGCCCTGCCTCCCCGTGCCGTCGTTGCCTTGAAGGCCCACCGGGCCCGCCAGGCGGCCGAGAAGCTGGCGGCCGGGCCGCTATGGCAAGACCAGGGCCTCGTGTTCGCCTCCGAGGTGGGCACGCCCGTCGACCCGAGCGGCCTACGGCGCGTGTTCGCTCGCATCGCCAAGCGAGCCGGCCTCGAGGGCGCCTTCCCCTACCTGCTGCGCCACACGGCGGTCTCGCTGCTGCTCGACGACGGTGGCTCGATCGAGGAGGTGGCTGACCTCCTCGGCGACGACCCGCGCACCCTGTACCGCTACTACCGGCACAAGGTCAGGCCGGTTGCCGACGTCGCGCTGCGCATGGAGCGCGTGTTGGGCTGACTATTGTCTCGGCTGGTGCTGGTCGGCGTTTATGTCGATGGGTTCAACCTCTACTACGGAGCTCGCGCGCTCTGCGGATCGGGGACGACCGGTTGGCGGTGGTTGGACATCCGCGCCCTGGTGGCGGACCTCGTGGCAGCCCGCATCAACTGGGCGGGTGCAACCGTCCACCGTGTTGTGTACTGCACAGCACTGATCGACGGTGCCACGAACCCTAACAAGCGGCTTCGTCAGGACACGTACCTTCGGGCCATTCAGGCTGGTGGTTCAGTTGACGTGGTCGAGCTTGGCCACTATGCAGCACGGGTCAAGAGGGGGCCTCTCGCGACAGAGGGTCCGACGGGGCATCCGGTCATCACGACGTCGGCTTGGCCCGTGATGGTAAGAGATGCCGCGGACCGCCCGCCGTCGCTGGGTCGTCGTTCATGGTGTCCTACGCCCATCGGGAGGAGAAGGGCTCAGACGTTAACGTGGCCTCTCATCTCCTTGCCGATGTCCTCAAGGGCACCGTCGAGGGCGCTGTGGTCATCTCAAACGACAGTGACCTTCGGTATCCCGTCCAGCAGGCTCGCTCGCTCGTTCCGGTCGGAACGGTCAATCCGTCGCGCAACCGTCTCGCAGGCGATCTGCGAGGCACAGCACTTGACGGGGTTGGAAGGCACTGGTGGTATCGTTTGAGCGCCGCCGACCTTCGTAGTCATCAGCTTGCTGATCCGGTCGCTGGAGTAAGTCGCCCTGTTGGGTGGTGAGAGCCCCGGCAGGCTCAGGTTCCTTGCCGAGGACCGCTCCCACGTGCTAGTCTGAGTACATACCACCCGGCCCCTTGAGGGCCGGGTTTTCTTTTGTCGTCCCGAGCCAGGAGGACCCTGTTCCTCGGGCTTTCGGCATGTCCGTCCAAGGACTCGTAGAACTCGTGGCTTCCAGCTGATCCACTTAGGTTGCCATAATGGTTGCCAGGGACCCTCTCGGAGCACTTTCGGAGCCGCCGCCTGAGCTATCCGCCCAGCTCAGAAGGGTGGGCGTAGAGGGAGTCGAACCCCCGACCTCATGCGCGTCATGCATGCGCTCTAACCAGCTGAGCTATACGCCCGAGGCTGCATAGGCTATCAGCCGGCGTACGCCGGACGCACCCTCCCTCCAGGGCGGCTTCAGTGCGCCAGTACGGCGACCGACCGCGGGGGCAACCAGGCTCGGGCTTCCCCGGCGCTGATCTCGACGCGCACCCCTTCCTCTGAGGCCGCTACGACGGATACACCACCCTCGAGCGGTACGGCCTGGCGCCTGCCGGCCAGGTTGGCGGCGATGCTGAAGCGGCCACGGTTCGCGACTAGCCAGCGGGCCTCCTCGTCAAAGGCGGTGCTCACAAGTTTGCGGTCGTGGCTCGAAAGGTCCGGTTCGCTTCGGCGCAGTGCGATCAATCGACGGTGCCACGCCAGGAGCGAGCGGTGGGGCTCGCGGTCCAGCTCGGACCAGTCGAGCTTGGAGCGCAGGAAGGTCTCGGGGCCCTGCGGGTCCGGCACCTCAGCGCCGGCGTTCAACGGGTGCTCTTTGCGCCGGCCCTCCCGCACCGCGGCCCCGAGCTCGGGATCCTGATGGTCGGTGAAGTAGAGGAACGGCGTCGAGGCGCCCCACTCCTCTCCCTCGAACAGCATGGGCACAAAAGGCGAAAGCAGCACCAGTGCGGCCCCCACCTTCAGTAGGTCCGGGCCCACCAGGGCGGCGGTGCGCTCCCCGAAGGCCCGGTTGCCAACCTGGTCGTGGTTCTGCAGGCAACATACAAAACAGGCGCCGGAGAGGTCCTGTGCCGGCCGTCCGTGGCGGCGCTGGCGGAACTCAGAGAACTCGCCGTCGTACACATAAGCGTCGGAGAAGACCTTGGCCAACTGAGCGACCCGGCCGAAATCGATGTAGTAACCGCTGTTCTCTCCGGTCAGCACGGTGTGCAGGGCGTGGTGGAAGTCGTCGTCCCATGACGCGCTGACGCCATAGCCATGGCTTTCACGCGGACGGCACAACCTGGGGTCGTTGCGGTCGCTCTCAGCGATGACCCACAACTCGCGGCCCAGTTCGCCGGCCTGCCCGGCTACCGCGGCGGACAGCTCCTCGAGGATGTGGAGGGCGCCCTCGTCATAGATAGCGTGCACCGCATCCAGGCGGAGCCCGTCGATGTGGTAGTCCCGCAACCACATGAGGGCGTTGGAGATCACGAAGTCCCGCACGCCGTAACTCCCATTCCCGTCCATGTTGACCGCCGAGCCCCACGGCGTCCTGTAATCGTCGGTGAAGTACGGCCCAAATTCGCTCAGGTAGTTGCCGGCCGGGCCCAGGTGGTTGTACACGACGTCGAGGACGACGGCGATGCCGCGGGCGTGACAGGCGTCTACCAACCGCTTCAGGCCGTCTGGGCCTCCGTAAGCGTGGTGCGGCGCCCACAGGTCGGCCCCGTCGTAACCCCAACCCCGGCTACCGCTGGCCTCGGCCACGGGGAGCAGCTCGATGGCGTTGGCACCCAGGTCGACCAGGTGCTCGAGCCGGGAGACGGCCCCGTCGAACGTCCCTTCCGGGCTGAAGGTCCCGACGTGCAGCTCGTACAGCACGGTCTCGGAGAGGGCGGCCCCGTGCCAGTCCTGGTCGGTCCAGGTGAACGAGCCATGGTCGACAAGGACCGAAGGCCCGTCTACTCCCTCGGGCTGCCACGCGGAACGCGGGTCCGGGCGGGCCGGCCCGCCGTCCAGTGAAAACTGGTACCGGTCTCCTGCGGCGGCGGGGACGTCCAGGCGCCACCAGCCTCTATCGCCCTTGGCCATCGCCCAGCGGCGGTCCCCGCCGAGCAGTACATCGACTCGTTGGCGCCCCGGCGCCCACACTTCGAACATGA
>JBEKNX010000106.1:0-11598 GCA_049522375.1 Acidimicrobiales bacterium
TCCCGACTCGGCCAGCAGGAGCCCCTGGCCCTCCCGGCCCGCCTTGAGCGGCACGACGATGATGTTGGTGGCCCCCGGGACCACCGCCTCCAGGGCCGGCCCGTCGTCGCCGGTCAGGTCGCGGACCAGCAAGGGCTGGTGGCCGTGCATTGCCCGAGCGGCGATGGCGCCCTGCAAAGGGGTGCTCCCGGGTGGACCGGGGTTGAGGGCCACGACCTCTTCGGCCCCGGCCACGAACCGTGCCGCCAACACCTGCGCCTTCCTTTCCCATATGACGGCCACCTGTTTGAAGGCGAACGGGTACAGGACGCTCTTGAGGAAGATGGCCGCTATTTCCTCCGGTTCGCAGCCTGATTCCATGGCCTCTTCTATCTGCGCCGCCATGGTGGTAAGGGCGTCCAGATGGGCTTTGGAGCGGCGCAGCTCCAGTTCGCTCAGGGCCGAGAACGACGCCGTGGTGAGCGCCACGGCCCAAAAACCGCCTATCCGTAGCGCCACCGCGCCGGCCGTGGGGGTGACGACCTGCGGGGTACCGAGCAGCTGGCCGAGCGGCGCGCCGAGCTGGAACCAGGTCACGGACAGGAGCAGCACCGAGTCCCACATGGCCAGGCGTATCCCGGCGCGGGGGCTGGCCAGCAGGGTCACCGAGATCAGTTGCACGGTGAACAACAGGATGAAATCGCTCTGCGCCCCGCCCGAGGGCAAAGCCAGCACGGCGAGGTACACGGGGTCGACGGGCAGCAGCACCTGCTGGAACGGCGCCCCCGAACGCAACCGGCCCGAGGTGGCGCCGCTGCGTTGCCACACCATGTCGGCCAACTGGCCGACCACGCACACCCCGAGGTAGGCGAGGCTGCGCCACAGGACCTGGCCCACCGTCATGCCCAGCTGGTCCGGGGCGAGCCACGCCGCCGCCATGACCAGCAGCACGATCGCCAAGCGCACCAGCTGCAGAGCGCCCAGACGTTGCTCCAGGCTCGTGTGCTCGGCACTGGCCAGGCGGGCCCGCCCCGGCCAGGTCGCGCCGACGCCCTCGGTCACGGGGCGACCGGGCCGTTCCCTTTTTTCGGCCAGGTCCAGCTGAGGGTCATTCGAAACCAATCGAGTCGTCGTCCTTCCGGCTCGGTGCCTCTACGAACTTGGGGTCACGCCTGTCGATCAGCCACTGAGTGAGCGCGAACGCCAGGACCAGCCCGGCCAGTGTGAGCGGCACGTTCACCGTCGTGCGGGCCTGGAGCGAACCGCCCGTCCACAAGGGGACAGCCGGGATCACGTGCTGGCCGCCGGCCAGGCTCTCGCCCAGCGGCACCAGCGGAGGGGTCTGCATCGGGCCCGGGGGAATGGTGAACTTGGGCTCGGGGGGCAGTTGCGGGGAGCTACTGGCCCCGGCGGGGGTCACCGCCGAAGCCGCCCCGCTCCCGCCCGGGGGGCCCCCGACGCCGGGGCTCGGCCTCGACCCGGCCGTCGCTGCGGCGTTGCCGGGGGGCGGCTGGACCTGCACGGCCGGCTTGGGCGGGGTGACGGCCTTCTTCGCCGGGCGTGGGGGCGGCGTCGTCGTGGTGGGGACCGCCCTCGGGACCGTGGTGGAAGGAGAAGTGCTGGCCGGGACGGTCGTGGGCGTCACCGCCAGCAGCGTTGGGGTGGGCGGGGTGGGCGTGGAGGGCACCGAGGCCACCGGTTGAGTGGTGGAGGGAGCCGGCGGCGTCGTCGACGAGGTGGTCCGCGACGGCCGCGTGGAGGACGTCGTCGGGGGCGTCTTCGTGGTTCTCGGCCCCGTGCTGGCCGGCGCCGTGGTGAGCGGTGCCGTGGTGGCCGGAGCGGTGGTGGCCGGAGCGGTGGTGGCCGGAGCGGTCGTAGGCGGCGCCGTGGTGGGCGGTGCCGTCGTGGGCGTGCTCGGCGTCGGCGTGGCTGTGGGCGGTGCCGTGGTGGGCGTGTTTGTCGTCGGCGTGGCCGTCGGCGGCGCCGTCGTGGCCGTGGTGGTCGGCGGTGTGGTGGTGGGCGCCGTAGTGGTAGGTGCCGTGGTCGTGGACGACCCCTTGCCCGGTGGCGCCGGGTGCCTGGTGGGCGGCGCCGGTTTGGTGGTGGGCGGCGCCGTGGTGGGCGGGACGGTGGAAGACGTCGTGGCCGGCGTACTGGGCGGAGGAGACGACGTCGGTGCCGTCGTTGCCGGTGCCGTCGTCGGCGAGACGGTCACCGGAGGCGAGGACGGGACCGGGGTGGTGACAGGGACGGCAGTCGTGGGCGTGGTGGACGGAGGCTGCGTAGTAGGGGCGGACGAGGTCGTGACAGGAGGAGTGCTCCTGGCCGTCGTGGTGGTGCTCGGGGGCCGGGTGGTGGCCGTTGTCGTGACGGGTGGCTTCGTGGTGGTCGTCGTGGTACTAGTCGTCGGCTTGGTGGTGGTGGTCGTCACCGGCGCCTTGGTGGTGGTAGTGGTCGCCGGCGGTTTGGTGGTCGTGGTGGTGCTGGTGGTCGTGGTGGCCGGCGGCTTTGTGGTCGTGGTCGTCGCCGGCGGCTTGGTGGTCGTGGTGGTGCTGGTGGTCGTGGTGGCCGGCGGCTTTGTGGTCGTGGTCGACGACGTCGTAGAGCCGCCCGGCTGGCCCGACGGGCTGCGCGGGCCTGTCGTGGTGGTGGTGGGAGGGACCGTCGTGGTGGTGGTGGGAGGGACCGTCGTGGTCGTAGTCGGCATCGAGTTGGCCGGGCCGCACCACAACGCGCTATGGCCCCAGCCACAGCCGTCGCCGGCGAACGGGCCGCGATGGCCGGGGCAAGTACAGCCCGACCCGTAACCCTCAGTAGTCGACCCGTACCCCTGCGTAGTCGTGGTGGTGGCGGGCTCGCTCCTGGTCGTCGTCGTGGTGGCCACCGACGTGGTGGTTAGAGACGGCCTGGTGGTGGTGACAACTGCCGTGGTGGTCACGACCGACGAGGTGGTGGTCGCCGGCTTCGTGGTGGTGACGACCGGTGCCGTGGTCGTCACGACTGACGAGGTGCTCGTCGCCGGCTTTCCGGTGGTGACGACCGGTGTGGTGGTGACGACCGGTGTGGTGGTGACGACCGGTGTGGTGGTGACGACCGGTGTAGTGGTGACAACCGGTGTGGTGGGACTACTGGCGGTCGGCGGGCTGGGAGCCACGGTATTTGTGGTGCCTGGGCCACTCCCAGTGTTGCCGGGATTTCCGGGTGGGCCCCAGCCGTTGCGGGGCCCGGGCGTGTAAGGGGGGGCCCAGCGACCACCGTCGTAGCCCCCGATGGGACCGTTCCCGCCATAACCGCCCTGGCCGCTCCCGCCCGCCCAAGCGTCCGCCGTAGCACACCACATGCCCGCGGCCAGGACCAGCGATACTGCCGCCCAGCGACGGTGATGCCTTTTCCAAGTGCTATCCGCCGTCGCCACCCCCCCTGCTCCCCTGTTGTAGCGCATATCGGGCCACCTGCCCGTTACTTCGGCGCGGGTTGGTGGGCCTTGAGACGGCCCGGAAGAGGGAGAAAACCCAGAGGGTATTTGGTGTTTCGACGTTACAGTAGCGGCAAACGGCGAAAATACTGAACTTCTGCCCGCCAGTTCGCACGCCGCGCTAGGAGGGGCCGTCGCCTCCTAAATAAGAAAAAGGAACGACGGCCGCCATCTCCGGCCCCGGGTGACCGGAGCGTAGCCGCGGTTAGGGAGAGGCTCGGCTTTCCGCCGGGCGGTTACTCAGCCCGCATGGCCATGCGCACCACGTTCACGGCTTGCAGGCCTTTGGAACTCTCCTGGACCTCAAACTCGACCGGTTCGTTCTCCTCCAGAGTCCGGTAACCCTGGCCTTGGATGGCTTTGTAGTGCACAAAGACGTCGGGCCCGCCCTCTTGCGAAATGAAGCCGTAGCCTTTTTCAGAGCTAAACCACTTGACTGTGCCAGTTGCCATGTTGCTTGTCCTCTCCTTTCCTAGCCGTCTCGGCTGTCCAACACTTCGCCGGCGGCCGTTCGTTTCCGGGAGGGAACTTCTCGGTCGATCGATGGCACCCTCGGAGCGCCAAAGTAGCACGAGACAAGGCCGTCGCCAAGCAGTCCGGACACCCCGGTGCGGTGGTCTCCGCCCCACCCTCCGGGCCGGTGCCGGGGCAGGTCGGGCGCCCTCCACCATCGGGACCGGAGGCGCTCTCGACCAGGGGCAACGTGGGAGCCTGCTGCCCTCAGGGCTCGGGCGGCGGCCCGCAACCGCCGCCCGGTCCGGACCGCAATGCCGGGCGGCCCCGTCGTATGCGCTCACATTCGGGCCGGGGCCTCCATGCCCAGCAACTCGAGGCCCCTGCTCAACACGGACGCGCTGAAAGCGCACAAAGCCAGCCTCGACGCGCGCGTCGAGGCGTCCGGGGCTCCGAGGACGGGGCAGTGCTCGTAAAAAGTGGTAAAGGTGCTGGCAAGTTCGAACAGGTAACCGCACAGCTTGTGCGGGCTGTAGGTGCTCAGGCTGGACGCCACCGCGTCCCCGAACCCGAGGATGGCCTTGGCAAGCTCCCTTTCCTCGGGGACAGCCGGAGGGCCGATGTCAGCGGCGACGAGCGGCAGGGGCGGCATGTCCCCGCCCGCCCGGCGAAAAATGCTGCAGGTACGGGCATGGGCGTACTGGATGTAGGGCCCGGTGTTGCCGTCGAAAGACAACATCCTGTCCCAATCAAAGCGGTAATCACGGGCCCGGTCGGTGGACAGGTCGGCGTACTTGACGGCGCCGATGCCCACGGCCCGGGCCGTCTCCTCCAGTTCGGTGGCAGCCAATTGGCCCTGGTCCGCCCGACCGGCGATCACGGCGCGCGCCCGGTCAACCGCTTCGTCGAGGAGCTCGGCCAGCTTCACCGTACCTCCCTGCCTGGTCCGGAACATCTTCCCGTCGGGCCCGAGGACGTTGCCGAACCCGACGTGCACGGCCTCGGTCCCGGGCGGGAGCCAACCGGCCAGGCGGGCCGTGGCAAAGACCATCTCGAAGTGCTGGGCCTGGGGCAGGCCCACCACGTACACGAGCAGGTTGGCACCCAGCCGGCCGACGCGGTCGCGGATGGCCGCCAGGTCGGTGGTGGCGTAGTTGTAGCCGCCGACGGAGTTTTTCACTATGAGCGGCAAAGGCTTGCCTTCGCGGTTGGTAAAGCCAGAAGGGAAGGCACATAGCGCGCCTTCGCTCTCGACCAGTAACCCCTTTTTGGAAAGGTCTTCGACCACGCCCGGTAAAAGCGAGTTGTAATAGCTCTCCCCCACCACGTCGTCCTTGGTCAATTTCGTGCCCAGGCGGCGGAGGGACTGGTCGAAGTAGTTCACGCTGTGGTCGACGAACGACCGCCAAAGGCTCAGCGTCTCGGGGTCGCCCGACTGCAGGAGCACGACGCGCCGGCGTGAGCGTTCGGCAAAGGCGGGGTCGTTGTCGTAAGCGCTGCGGGCGGCCTGGTAGAAGACCTCGAGGTCGCCCAGGGCCGGTCCGCGGGCCGCTTCGTCCTCGCCCACGTCCACCAGGTGCTCTATGAGCATGCCGAAAGGCGTGCCCCAGTCGCCGATGTGGTTCTCGCGGATGACATTGTGGCCCTGCTGCTCCAGCAGCCGGACCAGGCAATCTCCGATGATGGTGGACCGGAGGTGCCCCACGTGCATTTCTTTGGCGGCGTTGGGCGCGGCGTAATCGACCACGACGGTCAGGGTGCGGACGGCTCGGGGAACGCCCAGGTCCTCGGGGCCCGACGCCAGGTCCTGCAGCTCCCGGGCCAGGAAATCACCGGCGAGGAACAGGTTGATAAAACCGGGCCCGGCCACCTCCGCGCTCTCGCAGATCGCGTCCAGCCCGGCCGCCTGGGCCCGGGCCAAGATCTCCTCGGCCAGCTCCCGGGGAGGGCGCCCAAGCGAGCGGGCCAGGGCGAGGGCGCCGTCCACTTGGAGGTCGGCGCGCTGCGATGGCCGCAGACCGCTTTGCGCACCGGGCTGGAGCTGCTCGAAGACGGGGGCCAGGACGGCATCTACCGTCGCGAGGAGACCGGGCACCCGTTTATCGTCGCGTCCGGGAGGGCACCAGGGCAACCGGTTGGGCCGGGGTGGGCGGGCCAGCTAGCCTGCCCTGGGTCGCCATGGTTACCGACAGCCCCGAAGGGCCCCTTGCGCTGCGCTTTTGTAACGTCGACCTGGACCGCGCCTCCACGCCGGTGCTCCGTTCGGTCAACTGGCAGGTGAGCGCCGGCCAACGCTGGGCCGTGCTGGGCCCCAATGGCGGCGGCAAGACCACCCTTATGCAACTGGCCTCGGGGTACCTCCATCCCACCCGGGGCACGGTCGACGTCCTCGGCCAGCACCTCGGCCGCACCGACGTCCGCTCTCTGCGTGAACGCCTGGGGACCGTCTCGGCCAGCGTCACCCGCATGATCGTGCCCTGGCTACCGGCCCGAGAAGTCGTGGTCTCGGCCCGTCACGGCGCCCTGGAGCCCTGGTGGCACGACTACAGCGAGGCCGACCGGGCCGAGGCGCTGGCCTTGCTGGGCGCGGCCGGGTTCGAGGACATCGCCGACCGCCCCTTCGGAGTGCTTTCCGAGGGCGAGCGCCAGCAGGTCCTCCTGGCCCGGGCCCTCATGGTCTCGCCGGAACTGCTCTTGCTGGACGAACCCTGCGCCGGCCTGGACATGGGCGCCCGAGAGCGCCTGCTCAGCCGGCTAGGCACCCTGGCGGGGGACGCGGCGGCGCCCCCCATCGTCATGGTGACCCACCACGTCGAGGAGATCCCTGTCGCTTTCACCCACGTCCTGCTGCTACGCGCTGGCCGCGTGCTGGCCAGTGGGCCCCTCCGCCAGGCTTTGTCCGGGCCGGCCCTCAGCCAGTGCTTCGACCTCCCGTTGACGCTGCAAAGCCAAGGTGGCCGCTGGACCAGCCAGGCTGAAGGGCGCGTTTGAACGCCCCGGTGACGTCCTTGAGCCTCAAGAGGCGGGTAGCACCGTCTCCAAGCGATCGTTGATGTCCGAGACGGAGTACAGGTTGCGGACCAGGGTCTCAGTCAGCCACCGTTCGATCTCGGAGCGGGCGGGGCCCTCTTCGAGCACGCCCCAGAGGTCCAACAGGTGGTCCTGGACGTCGGAGGCGGAAACCGCCATCTGGTCGACAAGCTCCGCCAGCCAGGCTTCGGCCACCTCGACGGCACTAGGCGCGCTTTCTGCACCGAGCAGCTCACTCTCAGTGCCGACATTCACCGCATCGCCCATCTCTGCGCTCTTCACGTCCCCGTCGTGTTCCGTGGCCTCAGTCATGTACATATCATACGTCCTCGCCGCCCGTTCCTTGAGCCGGGGCCGGGGCGAAAATGGGCTGACCTCGTCGAATGCGCCGGGCACCACGAGGAGCGCTCAGTTCGTCACCACGCCCGCCACCCGGGAACGGACCGCCTTCCGCTTTTTCCTTCCCGGCCGCGGCCACGAGCCAAGGCGCCGGCCGTTGACCAACTCCGAGGTCACCCGAGCCGTCACTCTGCGTATAACTTAGAAATCACCGACCGACCTTGCCGCCATATATGGCCGGCACCGGGACGTATAAATCTGCTGGTCAAACTATTAAATAGTGCATTAGCTTGACGAGCCGGAAAACGTGACGTAATGTAATTGAAAAGCACACCCGTTTCGGGCGCGTGGTCCCGTGACTTGCCTCCTCTCGGTCATGGGGGCTGGTTGTGGACGCCACCAGGCGCTCGAGAAATCGTCCCGTTCCCGTCGATGGGCTCGCGGGGCCACGTGCCTACCCACTGGTCTGTGCAGTTTTCGGCCGTCTTACGGTCGAGCAGCAAGCGGGAGGCGCGCGACCTAAGGAGATACCCAGTGGCTAGTCGTCCTAAGCGTGCTGAAGCACGCTGAAACTTGCGGCTTTGGAGGTTCGCGCCGCCATACCCGCCAGTCCCCGCCCGTAGCCTTCGTACCGGCTCACCGCCGACCGTCCCGCCACCGCTACCAGCACGTCGGGGCCGCGGCAAGGTCCTGCTGGCGTCGTTGGGCATGTGCCCGCCGCCTTGGGGCTCTCTCGTTCGCCCTCGCCGCCCTGAGCCTTTGCGGCGCGCCGAGTGCCACGGCCACGCCCCGGGCCGCGCCACACCCGCGACCGGTCGCCAGCAGCGTGATCTGCGATGTGACGGCGGCCGGTGCCTCACTGGCACGTCCATCACTGGCACGTCCATCACTGGCACGTCCATCACTGGGCCGCAGCCACGTCGCCGGGGGGGCGTGCACGGCGCCACGACTTCGCCCGCCCACCCACCAAAAACGCTGGCGAGCGGGCGCCATTGCCGCCTTCGGGGACGCCCGCCCCCTGGGCTCGCCCGGTCGCAGGGCTCCGGACCTAGTCGGGGTGGCCATGGCGCCGGACAGGCATGGGTACTGGGCCCTCGCGGCCAGCGGAGCCGTATTTGCCTTTGGCGACGCCAGGATCTACGGCTCCGTCAGGCACTACGCCCCGGGCAAGCCCGTGGCCGCGATCGCCGCCACTCCGAGCGGCCGGGGGTACTGGATCGCGTCGAGCCACGGCGGCGTGTTTTCCTTCGGGGACGCGGACTATTACGGGTCTCTCGGAAAAACACATTTGCAGACAAGGGTTGTTGCCATGGCAGCCACGCCCGATGGTCGCGGGTACTGGCTGGCGACGGCCGGCGGCGCCGTTTATAGCTTTGGGGACGCCAGGTTTTATGGGTCCCTCGGCGCCACATATTCACAGGCCCCGGTAAAGGGCATCGCGGCGGCCCCCAACGGTCGCGGTTACTGGCTGGCCACCGCGTCCGGCCACGTTTACAGTTTTGGCGACGCGCGGTACTACGGCTCGCTGACCGGCGCCCACAACGCTCTCACCGCCATCGCCGCGGCCACCGGGGGACGGGGCTACTGGTTGTTGTTGGCCAACGGCACCGTACGCGGGTTTGGCACCGCCCCGAACTTCGGTTCGGGACGCACTGCGCCCGGCGTGGCGGCGAGCGCCCTGGCCTCGAGCCCCGCCGGCGCAGGGTACGTGCTGGCGACAACGGCGCGGCGGCCCGGGGACAACCTCTTTGTAAAAACAAGGGCAATTGGTCGGGCTGGCCACAGGGAAGCGGCGTCAGTGGTGCTCCGGCCGGCGCTCAAGCTCCTGGGCAATTTCCTGGTGACTTGCTACGACCTGACGGGGATTACCGCCAGTGGCGAACTGGCCGGCCCTCAAAGCGTCGCCGTCGACCCGAGCGTGATACCCCTGGGGACGCAGATTTACGTGCAAGGTATTGGCTTACGGACGGCCGACGACACCGGTGGAGCGATAGTCGGCGACCACGTCGACATTTGGGAACCCACGTATTATGCCTGTGCTGATTGGGGGGCCCAGGTCAGGTCCGTCTACCGCGTAGGCCCCTGAGCGCGGCCCCGGCGGCCGGCGCTCGCTGAACCGGGGCCCGGGCCCAGGTAGGCTGCCGCGGCACTACATCGGATAGGGTCGCAGCGTGGACGGTTACCAGGCGCTGGTCTTGGTGTCGTTCGGCGGGCCCGAGAAAGCCGACGAAGTCATGCCGTTCCTACGGCGGGTCACGGCCGGGCGGGGCATACCGGAAGGCCGCATCGAGAAAGTCGCACAACACTATTACGACCTCGGCGGGGCCAGCCCGATAAACGCCAGCTGCCGGGATCTTCTAGCCGCGCTGCGCCCGGAGCTCGATGGCCTGGGCTTAGCCCTCTACTGGGGCAACCGCAACGGCGCCCCGCTGCTGGCCGACACCGTGGCCCAGATGCGCGACGACGGGGTCAGCCGGGCCCTGGCGTTGGTGACGTCGGCCTACGGGGGCTACAGCAGCTGCCGGCAGTACCTAGATGACATCTCCAGCGCCCAGGCGGCCGTCGGCCCGGGGGCGCCGGAAATATCCAAGCTGCGCCTCTACTACAACCACCCAGGCTGGGTCGGGCCGTGGGCATCGAGCCTGCGCTCCGCCCTGGACCAGGCGCACCAAGCCGTCCCGACCACCTCCGTTCCGCCGGGCGGCGACGACGATGGCCCGGGGGCGCCCGGTGCCGAGGACGTAGAGGTGCTCTTCTCTGCTCACAGCATCCCCCTGTCCATGGCCCGCACCAGCCCGTACCCCGAGCACGTGACCGAGACGGCACGCCTGTGCGCCGAACTGGCCGGCGTCAAGTCCTGGCACCTGGTCTGGCAGAGCCGCTCGGGACCTCCCAGCTCGCCCTGGCTGGGACCGGACGTACGCGAGGTGGTCGAAGCCTCCACGGCGAGCTCGATAGTGGTGGCGCCCATCGGTTTTGTCTGCGACAACATGGAGATCGTCCACGACCTGGACGTCGAGGCGGCGGCCGCCGCCCGGGAGCGGGGGGCTCACTTCTTCCGGGCCTCGACCGTGAGCACGAGCCCCGAGTTCGTGCGCATGGTCCGCCAGCTGGTGGAGGAGCGCCTGGGCTCGGGCGATGTACGGGCGGCCCTGGGACCGGACGGGCCCTGGCCCGACCTGTGCCCGGTCGGCCACTGCCCCCCGTAGCAACTGCTCCGGTAGGATGTCGTCGGGCTGACCCGCTGGGGAAGGGCTCGATTGCCCCGGCCTTCGAGATCCGCCGTTTTGGCGTGCCCCAATGGCTGCAATAGCAAGGTCAATGGGCCGCCCTAAGCAAAAGGAGCCCTGATGTCAGAAGGAACGCCCGCGAACGCTCATGGCCGCCCCATGCCCTACCGGGTCGCAGACATGGACCTGGCCGGTTTCGGCCGCCGTGAGATCGACCTGGCCGAGGTCGAAATGCCGGGCCTGGTGGCGCTGCGCCACGAGTACGCCCAGGAACAGCCCCTGGCCGGCGCCCGCATCACCGGGTCGCTGCATATGACGGTCCAAACTGCAGTACTTATCGAGACCCTGGTGGCCCTCGGGGCGCAGGTGCGCTGGGCCAGCTGCAATATCTTCTCCACCCAGGACCACGCCGCCGCCGCCATAGCCGACACCGGCGTCCCCGTCTTCGCCTGGAAAGGCGAGACCCTGGAAGAGTACTGGTGGGCCACCGAACAAGCTCTCACGTGGCCGGAGGACGACGGGCCCAACATGATCGTGGACGACGGCGGTGACGCCACACTGCTCGTCCACCTCGGCGTACAGGCCGAACGAGAAGGCCGCGTGCCCGAGCTCGGGCCGGACGACAGTGACGAGCACGGGATAATCGCGGCTACGTTGCAAAAGACTTTGCGCTCCCGGCCGGGCATGTGGACGAACATGGCGGCAGGCATAAAGGGGGTAAGCGAGGAGACCACCACCGGGGTCAACCGGCTCCGCCAGCGGGCGTCGGCGGGGACCTTGCTCTTCCCGGCCATCAATGTCAATGATTCGGTCACCAAGAGCAAGTTCGACAACCTCTACGGCGTGCGCCACTCCTTGATCGACGGGATATTCCGGGCCACGGACGTGATGGTGGCGGGCAAGGTCACCTTGGTGTGCGGCTATGGCGACGTCGGCAAGGGCTGCGCCCAGTCGCTGCGAGGCCAGGGGGCCCGGGTGCTGGTGACCGAGGTCGACCCCATCTGCGCCCTCCAGGCCTCTATGGAGGGCTACCAGGTCGTCACCCTCGAGGACGCCGTAGGTACCGCCGACATCTTCGTCACGGCCACCGGT